>JALOQY010000015.1 GCA_025459285.1 Planctomycetota bacterium
GAGCGAGCCCCAGCGGACGACCCTCTGGCTTCGGGAGGGGGAGCCGGCCGTGTGCGGTCATGCGTCACGGAGCCAGGTCCTGGAGGTGGGCAAACCTGTCGTGTTCCTGACCACCTACCGTCGCCCGAAGCCGGAATCGGAGGAGTGGAGAAGACCGACGGGTCCCGAGACTCCACCGCTGTTTCCGAACGTGGTGGGGCCGTGGGAGGACTTCCGGGAGTCGAGCTACATCGGGCGATCGGCGCGCTAGGCGGGGCATTTCCGCGTTGACAGGGCGCAGCTGGAAGGGAACGCAATGAGGACTCGATCGACTATCGGGTGGCTGGGGGTGTTCCTCCTGTTGTGCGCCTCCGGTCCGGCGGCCGGGGATGAGACGATTCCGGGAGAAGCCTCGATGTTCGAGGAAGCACTCCCCGGCGACGAGGCGGATTCCGAGGAAGGCGACGAGAGCGCCACGGACGACGCCGAGGATCGTGGTGAGGGGATGCCGGAAGGCGGGAGCGCCGGCGTGCTGGCCGCACCCGCGGTCGATGAGGAGATCCGCCGTGTTCCCACCTACGAGGAGTCCGTTCTTTACGGTGCGGAGACTCCGGGCGGGCAGTACCTCCGTCTGGCCGAGAACTACCTGTACTACTCCGAGATCGGGACCCGCGGGATCGGCCACATCCCCCTGTGGCCCCGGGGAGCCCTCTACGTCGGGCGGTTCGAGATTTTCCCCTACCTGACCTCCAGCCTGAGCTGGAGCAGCAACGCCTACGAGAGCGAGGACGGAGATTCCGCGGTCATCTGGGAAGTCGGCGGAGGAATCACGGGACAGCACCAGATCCTCTCCGGCCGCGGCGCCGTGACGTTCGGCCTCGATTATCGCGAGAGTTTCTACTCCAACGACTACGGGGACACGTCCCAGTGGACCGGAGGGGTGGGGCTCACCTACGCCTTCTCTCCGCGGTTGTGGGCTTCGGCCGGCGTGAAATGGGAACACCTCACGGATCCCGTGGGCATCGAGTACAGCGACGAGGTGGAGCGGGATCAGGTCTACCCCTACATCGACGTCGGCCTGGGCGACGCTCTCGGCGAAGGGTCGAAGATCCAGCTCGAGGCGGGTCTCGACTACTCGGATGCGGAATTCGCGGAGAGCGACTACGAGACCGGTGATTTCGGCGAGTGGGACTTCCACGTGAAGGCGTCCTATCCCTTCTACAAGGAAACCACGCGCCTCTATGTCCGGTACGACTATCTCTGGTCGGATCGGGAGTCGGAGCGCATCAACGATCTTTCGGGCGGAAACCGGTTCGCCGGCGGCATCGAGGGCATGCTGCCACTGACCCAGACCGGACGGCTCGAAGGCTACGTCGAGGCCGGCTATCGGCAGGACACCTACGACGGATCCCGTTACTACGAGGACGGCAGCGACGTGCTCGAGACGGACCGCAAGTCCAATGCCGGGACGTGGGTGGGAGCCCTCGGCATCCGGTACTACGCCGGTCCGAGGACCACCGTCGATCTGCGATTGGAGCGGACCCTCGCGCCCTCCAGTCGGGGCAACTACCAGATCGTCGACCGCGGTGACATCTGGATCACGCGATCCGTCATGCGCGACCTGATGGCCCGCCTCGGAGCGTACGCCGAGCACTCGGATCCGAGCGCCGGCCCCTCTGTCGGAGGCTACGATGTCTTCCGCTGGGGAGTCGGCATCGGCACGCGGTACATCGTCACGGACTTCCTGGACGTGTTCGGGGACTGCGAGTACTCGTCGCGCAACACGGACCGGTCGGAGGACGACGCCGGCGAGTTCCGGGTGACGATCGGCGTCGACGTCTACTTCTGGTAGACTTCCGGTTCGGAAGCCGGGCCGCATGTGCTACTCACCCCAGCCATCTCCGCGCCGCTCGCAGGTTTCGCGAGGGCGAGCGCCGAAAGCACCGGCGCCGCTGGCGGCGAGGAGGGGGGGCCGCATGGCGGCCCGTCGTGGGCCTCCGCGGCTCTGCGGCGTGAGCGGGCTCCGGGGGAGCATGCGATCGGCCCACGCGGGGAGGATCTGCCTCCCTGGAGAGTCGAGCCATCGAGGGCGCGCCCGTCGCGACAAGGTTGCGGGCGTGCCCGCGCTGTGATACGAACCCGGGGGCACGATACCAGGGAGCACGGTCAACCCATGACGCGAAGGCCGATCATCACCGCCATTTTCCTCGCCGTCGCGGGGCTCGCCCCGATCTTCTGGCCGGTCAGTCTCCCGGGGCAGGAGTTACCCCCTGACCTGCCGGTCACGGACTACCTCCTCGTGGTAGGGGACGCGGTGGAGATCGTGGTGGAGGGTCACGAGGAGTACAGCCGGGAATTCGTCGTTCCGGCGAACGGGGAAGTGTCGTTCCCTCCGCTCGGACGGCTTCGATTGCTGGGTCAGAGCCAGGCCTCCATCGAGGCGGAGATCTCGAAGCGCTTCACCGAGAAACGCCAGATCCGCGACACCGTGGTGGGCGTGTACATCAAGGCCTACGCTCCGCGGCAGGCGTTCCTGATCGGAGCCACGGCGGCGAGGATCGAGCTCCCCGTGCACGTGCGCTACGGCCTCATCGAGGTGCTGGCCATGGCCGGCGTGACCCCCGCCGCGGCCGACTTCCGGGCCATCACGATCACCCGGCGCCGGGAGGACGGAGAACCGTTCCAGTTCACGGTGAACGTGGAAGATGTGCTCCTGAAGGGCGACTACCGGAAAAACGTCATCGTCATGTCGAACGACGTGATCCACATTCCGGCGCTGAAGGACCTGTCGCAGATGGCGTACGTCTACGTCCTCGGACGGTTCAACAACCAGGGGCGCTACCCGTTCCGGCCGGGTCGCGAGCAGATGACGCTGACGAAGGTGATCGCGCTCGCGGGAGGTTTCCACCAGTTCGCGCGGCGAGGCGCGGTGAAGGTCCTGCGCAAGGAGGGCAACCGCACCAGGGCCATCGAGGTCGATTTCGACGAAATCATCAGCCTCGACATCCAGGACGTCGTCCTGCAACCCGACGACCTGATATTCGTCCCGGAGAGCCCGATCTAGATGTCGCCGTCCACGGCCCGCATCCGGAGCCCGCGCGAGGGGACGCACCTCCTCGACTATCTCCGCGTGCTCCTGAAGCGCCTGTGGCTCATCGTGGGGTTCTTTATCCTGGTGGTGGGGATCGTGGCCTTCGCGAGCAAGCGGGCGACGCGTCTCTATCGGGCTCAGGCGGTCATCAACATCAACCAGCCGAAGATCGTGATGGGGTCTCCGGACCTGGCGTCGATGGTGCAGGCCTACGAGCAGACCGGACTCTATTATCAGACACAGTACGCCCTGCTCTCGCAACGCTCCACGGTGAAGGAGATGGTGGACCTGGAGTTCGCGAAATTCTCCGAATGGGAGGAATTCCAGAACCTCGACCCCGACGCGATCGTGGACCGGATCGTCGGCGCGATCGAGGTTTCGCCCCGGAAACAGACAACGCTCGTGGATGTCGCGATCGTCTGCCCGGATCAGAGAATCGTCCACGAGATCTGCAACCTCCTGGTGAAGACCTTCGCTGACCTTCAGGCCCGGCGCCGGAAGACGACGCTCGAAGACACGCTGGATTCCCTGGAGAAGAAGTCCCTCGAGTACCAGCAGAAGGTCGACCAGACGGAGAAGGAGATTTCGATCCTCCTCGAGCGTCATGGGACGGACCGGGAGACCTTCCTCGACGAATTCGGCCGCAAGCGCACGAGGCTCGACGAGATCGAGAAGCGACTCGACGACTCCCGGGTGACGCTGGCCCAGCGGCGCGCCCTGTACGAGGAGATCGCGGCCGGACTGGATGCCTCGCAGGAGGGGGGACTCGACGCTCTCTTCAAGCTGGACATCGTGCGGGAGGACCCCCGGATCGTCGAACTCGAGAACAGCATCTCCACGAAGAACCGGTCCCTCCGGGAGCTCGAGGCGGAGTCGCTCCTCGAGAAGAATCCGCGAATCGTGGGCCTGCGGAAGGAGATCGAGGAACTGGATGTCCTTCTGCGGCACGAGCGGGCGCAGATACTCCGTCGATCACGCTATGACTTCGAAGCACTGGAGCGGGAGGCGGCCCTCTACGAAGACATGGCGGCGAAACTGCGCGAGGAGTTCCGCGCGCTGTCGACGGCCAAGCGGCAGTACGATTCGCTCCTCGACGTGGCGAAGCGCTACTCCTCGGAAGCCGAGCGTTACAGCGTGGCGTGGGATAAGCTGCAGACGGGCAAGAGCGGGGAGATCCGACCGGTCACCATCGTCGAGGAGGCGGTGGCGGCCGCGAGGCCCTTCAAGCCGGATGTCCGTACGAACATGCTTCTCGCCGTGGTGTTCGGGCTGCTGGGAGGAGTGGCGCTGGCGTTCTTCCTGGAGTACATGGACGACACGGTCAAGAGCAAGGAGGAACTGGAGCGTATCACCGACATCCCGCTCTTCGGCGTGATCCCGAACATCGCCACCCGGCACGCCGATACGATGAAGAGGGACCTTTACGCTCACCATGAACCGAAGTCGACGGTCTCGGAGGCGTTTCGCGGCATCCGGACCGCCCTCTCGTACTCGTCGCAGCGGCAGGAGAACCGGGTTTACCTGCTGACCTCGGCCGGGCCTCGGGAGGGAAAGACCACGACCGCGATCAACATCGCGACCGTGATGGCCTACAGCGGGACGAAGACCGTGCTGGTGGACGCCGACCTCCGGCGCCCGCGGATCCACCAGAGCTTCGGCGTGGACAATTCACGGGGACTCACGAACGTCATCGTGGGGGACATGAAGGTGGAGGAAGTGGTTCGGCCGTGCGGTCTGGCCGGCCTCGAGGGGCTGGATCTCCTGACGAGCGGCCCCATCCCGCCGAACCCCTCGGAACTGCTCGGGCGCGAGAGGATGGTTGAGATCCTCCGGGAGTTGCAGCGCCTCTACGATCGGGTTCTCATCGACTCGCCCCCTCTCGGAGCGGTGACCGACGCCGCGGTCCTCGGTCGCATCGTGGACTCCGTGATCCTCGTGGTGCATGCCGGTCGGACGAGACGCAAACTCATCGAACGCGGGCTCGAGCAACTGGCGCAGATCAACGTGGACGTCTCCGGGATCGTGCTGAACAATCTCCGGATCGGCCGCCGGCGCTACTACCCGGGGTACTACCACTACTACTACTACTACTCGACCTACTATGGCCCCTCGGACGGGAAGAAGGGCCGATCGAAGGACGCAAAGAGCCCACAGGGGCCGGGATGACGCCTTGACCGCGCCGACCGAACGGACGTCGGGCCTGCGCCGGCTCCTCGTGGCCGTGGCGCTGGGGGCGCCCGCTTGCGCCGGGCTTTTTGTGGCCGGATCGCTCTGGTCCGCGGCCGTCGCGATCGGCGGTTTCGGACCGGGCGGCGAGCGGCAATCCGATCCCCTGCTGTCCCTGGTGCTCCACGGGTCGGTCGCCCCGGAGGCTGCGCCGGACCACGCGAAGGCCGCGCGGCTGGCGCCTCTGGACCACCGATATCCCTACCGCGCGGCAAGAAGCCGTCTCTTCCCGGCGAGCGGAGTCCCGACGGGGGCGGACCGCGTGGAGGCGCTCGAGCTTCTGTCGCGGTCGGCGAGGCTCGCGCCTTCCGATGCCGTGGTGCGCCTGCTGATGTTCCAGGTGGCGGCGGCGCTGGGGCGGGAAGATCTGGCCAGCGAGCAGGCCCTGGCCTCCGCGGCGCTGGCACCGCTGAACCTCCACTTGAAGCGTCAGGCCGCGCGGTACTTCGAGGATCGGTATGTCCGGCACGGTTCGCGGGTGGACCTGAGCCGGGCGATCGGGACGCGGGAGGGGGACCTCCTCGCGACGGTCGCCCTCGTGCGCGACGAGGCGACGCTGAGCTACGAGGAGGTCGCGGCCGCCTTCATCTCCGCGGAGGTCGACCGCGAGTGGGCGGTGGAAGCCCTGCTCACCGCTGGCCGGCAGGACTGGGCGGTCCGGTTCGGACTCGACTTCGGGGTGGAGGGGCCCTCGAGGGCCCGGGCGAGACTGGCGCGGGGTTCGGCGCGGCTCGCGGCGGGAGACGGGCCGGGCGCCCGCGACGACGTGGAGGAGGCGCGCCGCCTGCAGGGGCAGACCTTCGCCGACCATGGGCTCCTGGGCGAAGCCCGGCTGGCGTCGGGCGACGTCGAAGGCGGATTCGCCGCGCTCTCTGCCGCCCTGGCTTCGGGGGAGGAGGCCCGGAGCATCGCGGCGCGGATGGAGCGGGCCGGGATGGCCGGCGCGGCCACTGGGTTCTGGGACAAGGCGGCGCGGTCAGGCCATCCGGCGGTCATCCTCGAACGATGCGAGTCGCTCTTTCGGGTCGGGCGCGGGAAGGAGGCGGTGGAGCCGCTGCGGAGTCTGCTTGACACTCCCGGTCTTGCGGGGCGCGCCAACTACCTCATGGCACGCGTCCTGCTCGAAGCCGGTCAACGGTCGATGGCAAGGCGCTACGCGAGAGAAGCCGTCGCGGCGGATCCCCGGTCGGCGGAGTACGCCGAGTTCCTTGGCCGGATCGGGGATTGACGGCCGTGGAGAATGTGGAGCCGTTCGCTTTGGTGGGGAGGCGCGGGAGGCGCGGGAGCGGTAAGTGCCGGCGCATGGCCGGCAGGATCTGGTGGGCCGGGGTGTTCCTCGTGCTCGTGGGCGCACCGCTTCCAATCGGGGCGGTGAACACCGAGTGGGCCATGTTCTTCGGCGCGCTCGGTCTGCTCCTCGGCTTCTCGGCGGCGGTGGTGGGACCCGTGCTCGAGAGGCAGCGTCCGGTCGTCCCGGCGTACCTTCTGCCGCTTGCGGCGTTCGCGGTGCTGGCCGCCCTGCAACTGCTCCCGCTGCCGAGGTTCCTGGTGGCTCTCGCCTCTCCCGGGCGTGCGGCGCTCCCGCCGGTTCCAGGAGAAGCGGGGTTCCTGCCGCTGAGTGTGGCGCCCGGGGCAACGCTCGAGTCAGGGCTGCTCCTCCTCGCGGCCTTCTACCTTGCATGGGGAGTCCGGAGCCGGGACTCCCGCGCGGGATTGCGGCTCCTCCTGCTCGCGGGGGTCACCCACGCCGCTCTCGCTTTCATCCTTCTCGAAACCGGCGGGACCTCCAGCACACGGGTCCTCTTCGTCTACACCCTCCCGGAGGTCCTCGCGCCCTTCGGAAGCTATGCGAACAAGAACCACTTCGCTGGACTGATGCTGATTGCCGCTGGCGCCGGCTGCGCGCTGCTCGCGAGGCGTTGGGCGCTGGCGCTGCGGCGGACATCCGAACTCGGTGTGTGGGCCAGGATCGGAGCACTTGCGGGCCGGGGGGCGTTGCGGCTGCTGACGCCGGTGGTCGGAATCGCGGCAGTGGGTCTTTCGGTCTTCGCAAGCGGTTCCCGCGGCGCCTCACTGTCGCTCGCCGTGGCGCTCGTCAGCGTGGTCCTGGCGGCAGGGCTTCTTCGCCGGCGGCTGGTCGTCCTTCCCGTGGTAATGGTCCTTGTTCTCACGGGGGGCGGCGTGTGGCTGGCCGCGCAGGGCAAGTCCCAATCGGTGCTCGAGAGGCTCGTGCCGGCTGGCCGATACATGAACCGGCCGCGTCTCTGGCGAAACGCGCTGGATATGGCCCTCTCCTACCCGGTGGCCGGGACGGGACTCGGGACCTTCGCGCTCGCGTTCCCCAGGCACCAGAAGTTCGCGCCCGACCGCGAGTTCCTGCACGCGGAAAGCGACTGGGTACAGGTGACGGCGGAGGGAGGGGCCCTGGGTCTCGGGCTACTCGTGACACTGGGGGCGGGGATCCTTGCCGCGACGGCGTCCGCGTGGCGGGCGGGCGGGACGCGGCGGGCCCTGGCGACGGGCGCATCAGTCGGGCTGGTGGCGGTTTTCGTGCACGGTTTCCTGGACGTCTCGCTGCACATTCCGGCGAACCTCCTCGCATTCGGGGTCCTGGTGGGCTCCCTGCCGTGGCGAGCGGAGGACGGACCGGGGGATGGGAAACGGAGGGCGACGTGAAGCAGAGGGCGCTCGTGACCGGCGGAGCGGGGTTCCTCGGGTCGCACCTGTGCGACCGTCTGCTCGCGGAAGGCCTCGAGGTCGTAGCGATGGACAACCTCGTCACCGGATCGATCCGGAACATCGAACACCTCATCGGACGGGAGGGCTTCCGGTTCGTCAAGCACGACGTGACGGAATACATCCACGTTCCGGGGCGGGTGGACTTCGTGTTCCACTTCGCTTCACCGGCGAGTCCGGTGGACTACCAGTTGCTTCCGATCCAGACGCTGAAGGTCGGTGCGCTCGGCACGCACAAGACGCTTGGCCTCGCCAAGGAGAAGGGCGCGGTCTTCCTCCTGGCGAGCACCTCCGAGGTCTACGGGGACCCGCTGGTGCATCCGCAGCCCGAGAGCTACTGGGGGAACGTGAATCCGGTGGGACCGCGCGGCGTCTACGACGAGGCGAAGCGATTCGCCGAAGCCATGACGATGGCCTACCACCGGCACCATGGTGTCGAGACCCGGATCGTCAGGATCTTCAATACCTACGGTCCGAGGATGCGGCTCGAGGACGGCCGCGCGCTACCCGCGTTCCTCAGCCAGGCTCTGCGCAAGGAGCCCCTGACGATTTTCGGCGACGGGCGGCAGACACGATCGTTCTGCTACGTGGCCGACCTCGTCGAGGGGATCCTCAGGCTGTCGAGGTCTTCGTGCTCCGACCCCGTCAACATCGGGAACCCGGGCGAAGTCTCGATCCTCGACTTCGCGCGCCTGGTTCTCGAGGTGACCGGGAGCGCGAGCGGTCTCGAGCATCGCACGCTGCCCGTGGACGATCCGAAGGTGAGAAAGCCGGATATCCGGAAGGCGAAGGAGCTCCTCGGGTGGGAGCCGCGCATTCCGCTTCCGGAGGGACTTCGTATGACCCTGCCGTACTTCAAGGAGAAGATCCGTGAAAACGCTGGCACAGAAGATCGATGACCGTTCGGCTATCGTCGGTGTGATCGGGCTCGGATACGTCGGCCTGCCGCTGGTCGTGGAATTCGCACGGAACGGCTTCCGGGTCCTGGGAGTGGACGTGGATGGCAGGAAGGTGGAGGCCATCAACCAGGGTCGCTCCTACATCCAGGACGTCCCGGGAGAACTCCTGCGGTCGCAGGTGGAGGCGGGCCTGGTGTCGGCGACCACGGACTTCGACCGCCTCGCGGAGGCGGACGCGATGTCGATCTGTGTTCCCACGCCACTGGGAAAGACGAAGGACCCGGACATGTCTTTCGTCGTCGCCGCGACGGAGTCGGTCGCGAAGCGGCTTCGTCCGGGGCAGCTCATCGTGCTGGAATCCACGACCTACCCCGGTACGACGGAGGAACTCCTGCTGCCGGTCCTCTCGCGATCGGGCCTTCGGGTGGGCGAGGATTTCTTCCTCGCCTTCTCGCCGGAGAGAGTGGACCCGGGGAACCCGGTGTACGGTGTCAGAAACACGCCGAAAGTCGTCGGCGGGGTGACTCCGGTCTGCACGGAGATGGCCGTCCGGCTCTACGCGACGGCGATCGAGCGCGTCCTCCCGGTCTCCAGCACGGCGGCGGCGGAGACCGTGAAGCTCCTGGAGAACACCTTCCGGAGCGTGAACATCGGTCTCGTGAACGAGATCGCGATCATGTGCGACCGGCTGAAGCTCGACGTCTGGGAGGTGATCGACGCCGCGAGCAGCAAGCCCTTCGGGTTCATGCCCTTCTACCCCGGACCGGGGCTGGGGGGGCACTGCATCCCGATCGACCCGCTCTACCTGTCCTGGAAGATGAAGGCCCTGAACTACCGCGCCCGGTTCATCGAACTGGCCAGTGAGGTCAACGCGTCGATGCCGGAGTACGTGGTCTCGAAAGTCGTCGCGGCCCTGAACCGCGTCCGGAAGGCCGCGAACGGGTCGCGGATCCTGGTCATCGGCGTGGCATACAAGCGGAACATCGATGACACGAGGGAGTCCCCCGCGCTGGACATCGTGAAGCTCCTGCGGGGGCTCGGCGCGGAGGTGGACTATCACGATCCGCATGTGCCGGTGCTGCGGATCGACGGCGTGGTCCTCGAGTCACGTCCGCTCGAGGCGGCGGGCCGGGACCTGGCGGTGATCGCCACGGACCACGGGGGGATCGACTGGGCGGCGGTGGTCGATGCGTTCCCGCTCGTGGTGGATGCTCGAAACGCGACGAAGGGGCTGCGGTCGGACAAAGTGGTCAGGCTCTGATGGCGGGAGTACTGGTGACCGGCGCCGCCGGCTTCATCGGGTCCCATCTGTGCGAGGCCCTCCTCCGGGGGGGGCGCAAGGTCGTGGGACTCGATAACCTGGGGGAGGCCTTCGGTCGGGAGCGCAAGGAGCAGAACGTCGCCCGGCTGGCGGGGCAGCCGGGCTTCGTCTTCGTGAGAGGAGATGTCAGGGACCGGGACTGCGTCCGGCAGACGCTCGGACGCCACGGACCGGAGACCGTGGTGCACCTCGCCGCGCTCGGCGGGGTGCGCGAGTCCTTCCGCTCGCCGGACGAGTACGCGGACGTGAACGTGCGCGGGCTCTGCACGCTGGTGGCGGAGTGCCGGGAGTCCCTCGTCGAACACATCGTCTTCGGTTCCTCCTCGTCGGTGTACGGAGATCGGGACGACCCGCCGTTCGCGGAGAGCGATGCGGCCGACCGGCCGGTCTCCCCCTACGCCGCCACCAAGCGGGCCGGGGAACTGCTGCTGAACGCTTTCCACGCGGGATTCGGCATCCCCGTGACGAGCCTTCGGTTTTTCACCGTCTACGGGCCTCGCCAGCGTCCGGGAATGGCGATCGGCTCCTTCGTGGCGCGGATCATCCGGGATGAACCGGTGACCCTCTTCGGAGACGGCTCCTCCCGGCGGGACTACACGTACATCGACGACGTCGTCGAGGGGACCCTGCGGGCGCTGGAGCGGCCGGGCGGCTGCCTCGTCCTCAACATCGGCAGCGGGCGGCCGATCACGCTCCTTCGACTCGTCGAGACCATCGCCGCGGCCGTGGGCCGGGAGGCCCGGGTGGCGTGGACGGAGCGGGCGACAGGCGACGTGGGTCTGACCTGGGCCGACCCGTCCCGCGCGGAGGCGGTCCTCGGCTTCCGGGCCAGGGTGAGCCTCGAGGAAGGGATCCGGCGGACGGTGGATGCGACCCGGAGCGACCGGCCGTGAAGGTCCTCCTCGTCGCCGGTGCGCGACCCAACTTCATCAAGATCGCTCCCCTCGTGGCGGCGATGGACGCGCACGGAGGTTTCGTGCGGGAACTCGTGCACACCGGACAGCACTTCGACGACTCGATGTCCGCGGTTTTCTTCGCGGAGCTCGGGATTCCGAGGCCGGATCACGATCTCAAGGTCGGATCGGGCAGTCACGCCCGGCAGACCGCCGAGATCATGTCGCGGTTCGAGCCGGTGCTCCGGCGGTCGGCCCCCGACGTGGTCGTTGTCGTGGGCGATGTGAACTCGACCCTCGCCTGCGCCTTGACCGCGGCGAAGGAGGGTATCCCGGTGGCCCACGTGGAGGCGGGCCTCCGGTCCTTCGATCGCCGGATGCCGGAGGAACTGAACCGGATGGTGACCGATGCGCTCTCGGATCTGCTCTTCGTCTCCGAACCGGCGGGTGTGACGAACCTGCTTCGAGAGGGACTCGGCGACCGCGGTATCCATCTGGTCGGTAACGTGATGATCGACACTCTCCGGCGTTTCAGGGAGGCGGCCCGCGAGCGGCAGGTGGCGAGGCGCCTCGGCCTCGTGGCAAGGCAGTACGCGGTGGTGACTCTCCACCGGCCGTCCAATGTCGACGACCCGGAGGTTCTGGGCGGGATCCTCCGCGCCCTCGGGCGGATCTCCGCGGAGGTTCCGGTCATCCTCCCCGCCCACCCGAGGGCACGGGGGATCCTGATGGCCGCGGGAGCGGAGTGGCCGGGACTTCGGGTCATCGAACCCCTCGGATATCTCGACTTCCTCGATCTCATCTCCGATGCTATGGTCGCGATCACGGACTCGGGCGGAGTCCAGGAAGAGACGACGGTCCTCGGGGTTCCGTGTCTGACCGTCCGGGAGAACACCGAGCGGCCGATCACGATCGAGCAGGGAAGCAATCGGCTCGTGGGGACCGATGCCCTGCGGATCATCGCGGAGTTCGAACGCGTCAGGAAGGGCGAAGTGGCGCAGGGGCGAGTGCCGGACCTCTGGGACGGAGGAGCCGCCCGGAGGATCGTTGAGGTTCTCGCCTCTCGAGAGGTGTGAGGGAACATGGCGAAGTACCTGGTGACGGGTGGAGCGGGCTTCATCGGATCGAATCTGGTGACTCGCCTTCTCGAACTCGGCGAGACCGTCGTCGTGTTCGACGACTTCTCGACGGGAACGAGGCGCAACCTCGAGGACGTGGCGGACCACGCGGCCATCGACATCGTCGAAGGGGACGTGCGCGATCCTGCGGCCCTGAAGCGGGTGGCGCGGAAGGTCGATTACGTCGTCCACCTGGCCGCGCTGGCCAGCGTCCTGCGCTCCATGAAGGATCCGGTGACGGTGAATGAGGTCAATGTCGTCGGGACGCTCAACGTGTTGCTCGCGGCCCAGGGCTCCGGGCGCGTGAAGCGGGTCGTGTACGCTTCGTCCTCTTCGGCGTACGGCGACAGCCCGAGCCTGCCGAAGGTCGAGACCATGCAGAACAATCCGCTCTCGCCCTACGCGGTCAGCAAGATCGCCGGCGAGGACTACTGCCGAATGTTCACGAACAGCCTCGGCGTGGAAACGGTGAGCCTGCGGTTCTTCAACGTGTTCGGTCCCCGTCAGAACCCGGCGAGCCAGTACGCCGCGGTCGTGCCGCGTTTCGTCTCCGCGATCCTCAAGGGCAAGACACCGGTGGTGTACGGGGACGGCAAACAGACCCGGGACTTCACCTACGTCGACAACGTCGTCGACGCGGTGATGCTGGCGTGCCAGGCGCCCAAGGCGGCGGGAGAGGTGATCAACATCGCCTGCGGTTCGAGGGTGACCATCGAGGGCCTCGCGAGGTTCATCTGCGGCGTGGCGGGACGCGACGTGGAGCCGAAATTCGAGAAGTCCCGCGCCGGCGACGTCCGCCACTCCCTGGCGGACATCCGCAAGGCCCAGGAACTGCTCGGCTACCGGCCGCGTGTGGGCATCGAGGACGGGCTCCGGCTGACGGTGGAGTGGTACCAGAACCGCCTGCGGTGATCGGGATGGCCTGGCGGGGGGGCGTTCCTTGAGCGACGGCCGGCGGACGGACGCTCCGGGCGGCGGCTCGATATCGCGCCGGACTGCCCTGCGCACGGGCATCGTGCTCGCACTGTGGATCGGTCTCTACCTGCCGCAGTTCGGCTATCTGGCGCGGTCCGTGTGGAGCCAGGAGAAGTACTCGCATGGCTGGCTCATCCCGGTGGTCAGCGCGGGGTGGGTCTTCGCGCACCGGAAACGGCTGGCGTCGCTCCACTCGAGGCCCGCCGGTGGAGGAATGGTCCTGGTCCTCCTCGGGCTTCTCCTCTGGATCTACGCACAGAACAAGGAATTCAACGCGCTCGCCCACGTGTCGATGCTCCTGACGCTCTCGGGCATCGTGGCCTTTGCCGGTGGCTTCCGGCGACTTTCGGCCCTGGGATTCCCGGTCCTCTATCTCGTGTTCATGTTTCCGGTCCCCCGGCGACTCGACGATCTGTACGTGGTAGGGCCGCTCCAGCGATTCGCCGCGTGGGTGGCCGAGGCGGCGATCCGGGCGGTCTCGATCCCCGTCGTCCGGGAGGGGAACATCATCGAGGTCCCGGGGATCCGCCTCTTCGTCGAGGAGGCCTGCAGCGGCATCCACTCCCTCTACTCGCTCCTTGCCCTCGGCACCGCCGTGGCCTTCATCTTCCGGTACCGCTCCTTCGTACGCATCCTGCTCATTCTGGCCACGATCCCGATCGCCATCTTCGCGAACGTCGTCCGGGTCGCGGGGACGGGCATCCTCGCCCATGCCGTCTCGGTGAAGGCGGCCGAAGGTTTCTCTCACTTCGTGGCGGGTCTGGTGGTCTTCGCGCTCGGACTCGTGATCTTCCTCGGTCTGGCCGCGGCGATGGGCGCCATCTTCCCGGTCCGTGGCGAAGGCCGGGCCCCGTGAAACTGCCCCGCGTGGCGGTCTTTTCGGAGCTTCCCACACCGTATCGGTGGCCCGTGTACCGTCGGCTCCTCGAGCGGGATGACCTCGAGCTGCAAATCTTCTTCCTGGCGCGCAGCGAGCCGGACAGGGATTGGGACTTCGCCTTTTCGCCGGACCCCCGGGTGAGGTTCCTGCCGGTCCGGACCCTCAGCTTCTCGGGGTACCGGTCCGTGCACTACCACGTGAACCCCGGGATCTTCGGTGTGCTGGCCCGGGGCCGGTTCGACGTCGTGGTGTTCCCCGGCTGGGCGATGTTCGCGAGTCACGCGGGGGCGCTGTGGTGCCGGGCACGTCGCCGGCGCTACATCGTCTTCTCCGAGACGCACGGCCTCCGGCCGCGGTCCAGGGCGGGCAGGCTTCCGGGGCGCCTTCTGGCGTCGGCCGTGGTGCGGGGAGCTTCGGCGTTCCTTGCGGCGAGTGGGCCCGCGGCCGACCACCTCGCCGGACTGGGCGCGAGGCGGCAGGCGATCTTCGCCTTCCCCAACTCGCCGGACGTGCGCGGTCTCGCCGCGACGGCCGCTTCGGCGCGACGCGCGGGGACCTCCACGCGCACGGAGGCTGGCGGTGTGATCCTCTTCGCCGGCCGGTTGATCGGCGCGAAGAGAGTGGATCTGCTGATCGAGGCTGTATCGGGCCTGCGGCGGTCCGGGAGGCCGGTGGATCTGTGGATCGCCGGGGACGGGCCGGAGCGCGCGGGTCTCCGGGAGCGCGCGGTCCTCCTGCCCGGTCCTCCCGTGCGATTCCTCGGTAACGTGGGGTACCGGGAACTCGTCGGTCTTTACGCGAGCGCCGATGTCTTCGTGCTGCCCTCCGATCACGAGCCGTTCGGCGCGGTGGTCGCCGAGGCGATGGCCTGCGGGGTGCCGGCGGTGGTGAGTGACCGTGTGGGTGCCGGGCCGGATCTCGTCATCCCCGGGGTGACCGGGGCCGTTTTCACCCACGGCTCGTCGGAGGCCTTGCGGGCGTCCCTCGCGGAGATCCTCGGTTCTCCCGGTCGAGCCGCGACGATGGGGCGGGCCGCGGCGGCGCACGTGGCGAAGTCCGATCACGAGTCGTGCGCCGCGAACTTCATGTCCGCGGTGGGGTACGCGCTGGCGGGTGCTTCGGCAGACCGGCCGCCCGGCGGACGGTGATCCCCGCCGGGTGGCCGGACATCGGAGCAGTCATCGGACGGGACGCGCGATCCGGGGAGAGTAGACGCGGCCGTGGCCGGCGCGGGACAATCCGCGGGCTCGCGGTCCAGCGGAAGGTGCAACGTGTCGGCAAGACGGTTCGTGATTCTCTCGGGTGTCCTCGTGGCAGGCATCGTGGCCTCCCTGGTCTTCGGGCGGATGTGGCGTCCGTTCGCGTCGACCGGCTACCGGGACCTGCGTCTCGCGTTCGCGCTGTTTCCCCGGGAGGTGGGAGGTTTCACCGGAACGGACCAGGCGCTGGGCGACCGGGTGGCGGAACTGGCGGGCATGGACCGGTGGCTGCGCCGGGAGTACCGGGCGGCGGACGGCGGCCACCTGATCTTCTACGTCGCGTACTACGGCAACCGGGACCGGGGCCTTCAGACGATCTACCACAACCCTACCGTGTGTTACCCGGCGGCGGGGTATGCGCCGGGAGAGTCGCGGGTGGCCTCCATCCCCGGGGGGGCCGAAGGACCGGAGGTTCCCGTCGACCTGACAGTGTACCGGTCGTCCACGGGCTCGGAACTCCTGGTGGGCAGTTTCTTCGTGCTGGACGAGAAGCGCGCATCGGCGCGGCCCCCGCGGAACGAGGTCGTGGCACTGGGGTTCGAGAAGCTCAGGCCCAGCGTGACGCCGGGGTACTTCGTGCAGGTCCAGGTCGTCGCGGCGGTGAGGCGGAGCCTTCCCGAAGCGACGGCCATGGTGATGCGGTTCCTGACCGCGGCCGTGCCGCCACTCTTCGAGCACTTCTGATGTCCGGCGGGTCCACGAAGGAGAGGTGACCGGATGAAGCAGGTGGCCCAGGCGATCCGCGGAGGCGAACCGAAGCTTCGTGACGTTCCTCCGCCGGCGCTTCGGCCCGGCGGAGTCCTCGTGCGGACGGTTTTCTCCCTGGTGAGCCCCGGCACGGAGCGCGCGGTGGTCAGCCTGGCCGGTCAGAGCCTGCTCGGGAAGGCCCGATCCCGACCCGACCAGGTCCGACAGGTGATCGCGAAGCTGAGGTCCGAGGGGCTCGCGGCGACGCTCGACGCGGTGCGCGGGCGACTCGGGGGCGAGATCCCCCTCGGCTACTCCTCGGCGGGCATCGTGGAGGCGGCCGGCGAGGGGGTCTCGGACATCCATCCGGGTCTGCGGGTGGCCTGCGCGGGGATGGGGCACGCGTCGCACGCGGAGCGGGTGTTCGTCCCGAGGAACCTCCTGGTGCCCGTGCCGCCCGGGGTGGACCTGCGCGAGGCTTCCACCGTGACCCTGGGGGCGATCGCTCTCCAAGGGATCCGTCGGGCCGACGTGCGCCTCGGCGAGCGGGTGGGAGTCATCGGACTGGGAGTCCTCGGGCTCCTGACCGTCCAGATGCTCCGGGCCTCCGGATGCCACGTCTTCGCGGTGGACCTCGACCGGACGAAGGTCGAACTGGCGGCCTCGCTCGGCGCCGAGATCGCTCTCGCCCGCGACGAGCCGGGTCTCGCCGAGCGAGCCCGGACGTTCGGTCGGGGCCATGGTCTGGACGCGGCGATCGTGACCGCGGCGACCGACTCCAGCGACCCCGCGATCCTCGGGGCGGAGTGCTGTCGATTGGGGGGGCGGCTCGTCATCGTCGGGACCACCGGCCTCGACATCCCGCGGCGTCTGCTCTACGACCGCGAGCTCGACGTTCGCATGGCCCGGTCCTATGGCCCGGGCCGGTACGACCCGGTGTACGAGGAGCGGGGCATCGACTACCCCTATGCCTTCGTGCGGTTCACCGAAGGGCGAAACATGGAGGAGTATCTCGCGCTCCTCGGGCGCGGCGAGGTGGACGTCGGACCGCTGCTGACGCACGAGTTCGGGATCGAGGACGCGGAGGAGGCATACCGGCTGCTACTCTCGGAGGAAGGGCGATCCGCGGTGGGACTGCTGTTCCGGTATGGCGCCCCGGCTCCCGACCCGCGGGTGGTGATGGCCGCGGTGGTCGGAAGGGGACGGAGTGTCGCGGGAAGCGTGGGGGTGTCCCTTGTCGGGGCCGGGAGCTTCGCACGGGGCGTGCTGCTGCCGGCGCTGCGCCGGGAGCCCCGCTGCTTCCTGTCCGGCGTGGTCACCGCGACGGGACTTTCGGCGGTCTCGGCCGCCCGGCTCTTCCGGTTCCGTTACGCGACGACGGCACTCGAGGAGGTCCTCGCGGACGAGGGGACGGACGCCGTCATCGTGGCGACGCGGCATGATGAACACGCGCGGATCGCCGCCGCCGCCCTGCGGGCGGGGAAGGACGTCTTCGTGGAGAAACCGGCGGCCCTCTGCCGGGAGGACCTCGCCATGCTCGCCGCAACGGTGCGGGAGACCGGGCGGATCCTGATGGTGGGCTTCAATCGCCGCTTCGCCCCCGCCGCGCGCGAGGTGCAGAGGCTGTTCCGGGAGCGGTCCGGTCCGCTTCAAGCGGTCTACCGGGTGGACGCCGGCGATCTGCCGGCGGACCACTGGACGCGGGACCCGGCGGTCGGAGGTGGCCGGGTGCGCGGTGAGGCGTGTCACTTCGTGGACCTCTTGTGCTGGCTCGTGGGACGGCCGCCGGTGCGTGTGCATGCCGAGTCGCTCGCCGGGGACGGGATCTCGGCGACGATCCGTTTCGAGGACGGAAGCGTGGCGACTCTCGTGTACTCCGTCTCGGGAGGTCCCGCGGGTGGCAAGGAGCGCCTCGAGGTCTTCGGTGACGGCCGGACCGTCGTCGTCGACGGCTTCCGCCGGCTGACCGTCGCGGGAAGCGGTCGGGTCCGGCGGATCGGCGTCGCACGGGACAAGGGTCATCGGGCCGAACTCTCGGCCTTCGTCGAGGCGGTGCGGAACGGCGGCCCCTCTCCCGTGCCGTTCAGCGAGGCGGAGACGAGCACCCGGTTGACGTTCGCGCTCGTGGAGTCGGCGGCACGGGGGCGGTCGTTGCGGCTCGGGGAGGAGGCGTGAGGCTCCTTCGCCTTCTTCAAGGGGTCACCGTGGTACAGGTCGCGGCGCGGGCGCACCTGCGGTCGAGGATGGCGGCGCGGCGGGCGTTCCCCGCTGCCGCACAGGCCCATGGGCGCCGGCGTGCGGGCACTGTTCCGGCGCTTGCGGCAGGACCGCCCGTCCCGCGGGCATTGCTCCGCCCCGAGGGGCCGGCGGTGACTCGGGGCGCCGCGGAGGCGGCCGCGCGGGGCCGCTTTTGCCATCTCGGGATCACCCGTGATCTCCGGCCGGATTTCTATCCGGCGCCGGCGGACGTGCCGCTCCTCTGGTCCTTCATGCACCTGTACCTCGAGGAGGTCCTGGACCTGGCGCTCTGCGGCGAGCCCGCGGAGGCGGTTCGCCTGGCCCTCGCCCGCGAGGTGGCGGATCGGGATCCGGGCCCGGGGGGAACGCACCCTTATCCGGAGGCGCGGCGCACGGCCAGTCTGGTGCGGGCGCTGTGGCACCTGTCGCCTTCCGGGAGGGCGGCGGTCGCGCCCGGCGCCTGGCGAGCCGCGTTCCGCGTGCGGGACAACCTCGAACGGGACGTGGGGGGGAACCACCTGCTGGAGAACGGCCTCGCCCTCGTGCTTGCGGGTGCGGCCTTCACCGGCCCGCGGGCCCGCGAACTCCTTCGCACGGGGGCCTCCATCCTGCGCGAGGGGGCCCGAGGTCAGGTCCTCTGCGACGGGGCCCACTACGAGTTGTCGCCGATGTATCATGCGCGCGTCCTGCGTGTTCTCGCGGAGGGCGGCTTCGTGCTGGCCACTGCGGGCCTCGATCCCGGCCCGGACTACTGGCGAACGGTCGCCGCCATGTGCGGGTTCCTGCGAGGGCTCCTCGGGCCGGGTGGCGAACTGCCTCTCGTTGGCGATTCGGTCCGCGACGAACGTCTGGATGCGCGCGTCCTGCTCCGGGGAGTGGAGGAAGTTCTGCCCTTCCCGGCTCCGGAAGCGGTCCGGGGCGACCGGTTCCACCGCGGATCGGGGTTCCTGATCCTCGAAGACGGGGATCGCGGAGACCGGCTCCTCCTCGATGCGGGGCCGGTCTGCCCGGACCGTCTGCCGGCGCACGGCCAGGCCGACACCTTCTCCTTCGAACTCCGCGCCGGCGGAGCCGAGGTAGTGGTCGACGCGGGTGTATCCGGATACGAGGCCGGTCCCGACCGGGAGTGGTCCCGGGCCACGCGGGCCCACAGCACGGTGGAGATCGACGGGGAGGATTCCTCGGAGGTGTTCGGGTCGTTCCGGATCGGGCGGAAGGCCGCGGTGCGCCGGGCGGAGTTCCGCCTCGATGGCCGGTTCGGCAGCCTCACGGCGGAGCACGACGGTGACCGGCACCGGGGGGCGGTCCATGTGCGCCTGGCGGCCCACCTGGCACCGGGACTCTACCTCGTCGCCGACCGGGCTCGCGGGATCCGCCACATGGAGTGCACGAGCCGGCTCCACCTGGGACCAGGGGTGGAGGTCGAGTCGGAGTCCGGCGGGGTGCTGCGGATCCGTTCCCCGAATGGCGTGGTGCGCGTCGCCCCGTTCGGCGTGAGGAGCCTCGAGTTCGAAAGCGGGACGTGCAGCCCGTCCTTCGGGACCCGGCTTCCGACGAAGCTCGCCGCGTTGCGGGGGGCGGGCCGGGACGTGGTCTTCGGCTTCCTTCTCGCCACGGACGATCGGCCGGAGCTGGGTGCCCGGCTCGACGGGTCGGTGATCCGCTTGCGAGCCGGCGGGAGCGAGTGGACGAGGGCTCTGCCGTGAGAATCCTCTTCGTGTGCCAGTACTTCGCGCCGGAACCGGGGGCCCCCCAGGCACGTCTCCTGGAGACCGGTCGGGCGCTGGCGCGGGCGGGGCTTGAGGTGGCGGTTCTCACGGGGTTCCCCAATCACCCCACCGGGATTCTCGCGGCCGGTGATCGCGGGCGCCTGTTCCGCCGGGAGCGGATGGATGACGTCGAAGTCCTGCGCACCTGGCTCTTCGCGACCCCCAATCGCGGGTTCGGCCGGAAGACCCTCGGACACCTGAGCTTCATGGCGAGTGCGATGCTGCTCGGAGGGGCCCGGGCCCGCCGGCCGGACGTCGTGGTGGCGTCGAGCCCGACGTTCTTCGGAGCGATCGCGGGATGGGTGCTCTCCGTGCGCTGGCGCGTACCGTTCGTGTTCGAGGTGCGGGACCTGTGGCCCGCCATCTTCACGCAGCTCGGCGTGCTCGAGCGGGGATGGCTGGTGCGCGCTCTCGAGTTCGTCGAGCTCTTCCTCTACCGGCGTGCGGCGAAGGTGGTGACGGTCACGGAGGGGTTCCGCAAGGACATCTCATCGAGGGGGATCGATGCGGGCAAGGTGGTCACGATCACGAACGGCGTGGACACCGTGAGGTTCCATTCGGGAGGAGATGCCGGCGAAGCCCGGCGCGAACTCGGCCTTCAGGGGAAGTTCGTGATCCTCTACCTCGGCGCGCACGGGGTATCCCATGCTCTGGGGAAGATCCTCGACGTGGCCGGGCGATGGGTGGACGATCCGTCCGCGCTGTTCCTGTTCGTGGGGGAAGGGGCGGAGAAGGACGAACTGGTTTCGCGCGCGCGGGCGGCCGGCCTGCTG
Organism: Planctomycetota bacterium; assembly: GCA_025459285.1. Lineage (GTDB taxonomy): Bacteria > Planctomycetota > JAJSAM01 > JAJSAM01 > JAJSAM01 > Prado167. Next base: position 20,845 of record JALOQY010000015.1, read on the forward strand.
AACGTGCGCTTCACCGGGGCGGTGCCGAGGGAGAGAGTGCCTCTCTTCTACCGGGCGGCCGACGTCGGGCTGGTCCCTCTGAGGGACGTACCCCTGTTCTCGGCGTTCATCCCATCGAAGATGTTCGAGCTCCTGTCGGCCGGTGTGCCGATCGTCGCCAGCCTCCGGGGTGAGCCGGCGGAGATCCTCGATCGTTCGGGCGGCGCGGTGGTGGTCCCGCCGGAAGACGTGACGGCGATCGACGCGGCACTCCGCCGGCTCCGGCGGGACCCCGCGGAGCGCCGGCGCATGGCGGCGCGCGGCGTGGAGTTCGTCCGCCGGAACTACGACCGGGCGGCGCTGGCGATGCGCTACGCGGACGTCCTTCGGGCGGCGGTGCGTGAGGGTCGGCGGTGAGGGTCCTCCTCGTCGGGGCCACGGGGTTCACCGGGCGGCGGATCGCCCGGGAACTCGTGGGGTGCGGGCACCATGTCCGCTGCTTCGTCCGAAGGGGAAGCGATCGCGGGGCGATCGCCGGTGGGCCCTTCGAGTTCGTGGTGGGCGACCTCGACGACCCCGCGACCCTGCTGCCGGCGCTGCGCGGCGCGGAGGCTCTCGTCAGCGCGGCATCGATCGGGTTCGGCCACGGCCCGGGAATCGTGGGGGCCTGTGAGACCGCCGGGGTACGAAGGGCCGTCTTCTTCGGCAGCACGAGCATCTTCACCGCGCTCCCCTCGGCGGCGAAAGAGACCAGAATCGCGGCGGAGGATGCCATACGGGACTCGGGTCTCGAGTGGACGATCCTCCGGCCGACGATGATCTACGGTGGTCCCGGGGACCGGAACGTGGAACGACTCCTTCGTGCGGCGGCCCGGTGGCCGGCGATGCCGGTGGTGGGTCGGGGAAGCCGCCTCGTTCAGCCGGTATTCGTCGACGACCTTGCCGTCGTCGCGGTGAGGGCGCTCGACCGTGACCGCGCCCGGCGGGGGGTCTACGTCGTTCCGGGCGCGCGTGCACTGAGCCAGCGGGACCTGTTCCGGGAGGCCTTCCTGGCCGTCGGCCGCCGTCCGCGCCTCGTGTCCGTGCCGGCAAGCCTCGCGGTGCGCGGCGCCAGGATGGTGGAGATCCTCTTCCCGAAGCCGCCGGTCCGCGCGGAACAGGTGCTGCGCCTGCTGGAGGACAAGGACTTCGAGTTCCACGCGGCGCGGCGGGACCTCGGATACGATCCGGTGGACCCGGTCAAGGGGCTGCGGATCGAGGCGGAACGGCTGGGGTTGGGAGTGGCGCGATGACGTGGGTGGCTCTCTACGGGTTCGTCGTGCTGTTCGGGATCGTGTCGTGCCGTGGTGCGGCGGGCCTCGTGCGCCGGCTCGGTCTCCTGGACCGGCCCAACGCCCGGTCGAGCCATCTGAGCCCGACGCCGCGGGGTGCCGGGCTGGGGATCCTCGCGGCCATCGGCGCGGGAGTCGCGGCGCACGTAGGCCTCGCGGAGGGCGGGCCGCCGCGGGAGTGGGCGCCCCTCGTCGGAGCCGCGGCCATCCTGGGGGCGGCGGGCTTCGTGGATGATCGGAGGGGACTCGGCGTCGGAGCCAAACTCCTGGCCCAGGTCGCCGCCGGTCTCCTCGCCATCCTGGGGGTCGGAGTGGTCCGCGCGGTGGACCTTCCCGGGCTGGGCACGGTCGAAATCGGGGCCCTTTCCGCCCCGCTCACGCTCCTCTTCATCGTGGGCTTCGCGAACGGTTTCAACTTCATGGATGGATCGGACGGCATGGCGGGGCTCTTCGCCGCGGTCTCGGCCGCCGGACTGGCACTGCTCGGCGCGGCGGCCTCGGGCGGAGTCCCGCCGTGGCTGGCGATCGTGGTGAGCGCGGCCGCGCTCTCCTTCCTCCCCGTGAACTGGAGCCCGGCGCTGGCCTTCATGGGCGACGCGGGCAGTCTTCCGCTCGGGCTGCTGCTGGGCGCGACGGCGGTGGGTCTCGCCCCCGGGGTGCCCTTCGTGGCCAGCTTCCTCGTTCTCGGGCCGTTCCTGTTCGACACGCTCTTCACGCTGCTCCGCCGAGGCCTGCATGGGGAGAACGTCCTCAGGGCCCACCGCTCGCACCTCTACCAGCGGCTGATCGCGAGCGGACTTCCGCACCGTCAAGTGGCCCTGCTCTACGGAGGCTGGACGCTTCTCTCCACGGCGTGCGGATTGCTGTATCTTCATCCGTCCTCGGTCGCGAGGTCGGTGGCGATCGGCGCGGTCGCGGGCGCCGGAGTGGCGGTCGTCTTGCTCACCGGATTTCGGGAAGGAACGAGGGGCGGGCATGGGCGCGTGGCGTAGGGCGTGGGACGTGGTGCTCCGTTACCGGGTCGTCACGGTGGCGTGCCTGCAACTGGCGCTCGCGGCGATGGCGTACTACCTCGCCCATGCCCTGCGCCGGTGGCGGTGTTCGCGCTGGCGCGGACGCGCCCGTATTCAATCTCGGTTTTCGTTCTCGACTGGGCGCTCTGCATTCTCCTCCTGGGAGGTGTGCGCTTCGGCATCCGGACCTTCCGGGAGACTTTCCTGCCCATGCGGCGGGGACGCAAGCGCGTCGTCATCGTGGGGGCTGGCGACGCTGGCGAGATGCTGCTCCGGGAGATGAAGCGCCACCAGCACCTCTCCTATGACGCGGTGGGATTCGTGGATGACGATCCGCGCAAACGGAACGCCAAGATCCACGGCGTGCGGGTCATCGGTCGCATCGATGAACTCGCGGCGATCGTCGAGCGGGAAGGGGTGGAGGATGTGATCGTCTCCATCCCCTCGGCCAGCGGGCGGGAGATGGAGCGGATCCTCGAGATCTGCCGGAACATCCCGATCCGCCTGCGGCATCTCCCCTCGGAAGGCGACATCGTGCGGCTCACGCAGATCCGGGATGTGGAACTCGAGGATCTCCTCGAGCGCGAGCCCGTCCATCTGGACGTCGACAGTGTGCGCGAGGCCCACCGTGGAAAGCGGATCCTCGTCACCGGCGCGGGCGGCAGCATCGGCTCGGAGATCGTCCGACAGATCGCGGCATTCGAACCCGGGCAGGTCTGTCTGCTCGACTGGAGCGAGAACGCGCTGTTCTTCCTCGAGCGGGAACTGCTCGACCGCTACCCGGCACTGCCGTTCTCCGTGGTGGTCGCCGACATCCAGGACGCCGGCCGCATGGACCAGCTCTTCGCGGAGGGGCGGTTCGATCGGGTCTACCATGCGGCCGCGTTCAAGCACGTTCCGCTGATGGAGCAGAATCCCTGCGAGGCGGTGAAGAACAACCTGGGGGGGACCAGGATCCTCGCGCGGTGCGCCCTGCGCCACGGCACGTCCCGTTTCCTGCTCATCTCCTCGGACAAGGCCGTGAGGCCCACGAGCGTCATGGGAGCATCGAAGCGCGCGGCGGAGGTTCTCCTCGAGAGCCTTGCCGGTGGGACGACGCAGTTCGTCTCCGTCCGCTTCGGCAACGTCCTCGGCAGCCAGGGGAGCGTGGTTCCCCTCTTCAAGAAGCAGATCGCGGCTGGAGGCCCGGTCACGGTAACGGACCGACGGGTCGTCCGCTTCTTCATGACGATTCCGGAAGCCGTGCAGCTCGTTCTCGAGGCCGCGACGTTGGGGCGCGGAGGCGAGGTCTTCGTGCTCGACATGGGGAAGCCCGTGAAGATTGACGACCTGGCGCGGCGCCTGATCAAGCTGTCCGGCTTCCGGCCGGACGAGGACATCGCGATCCGCTACGTGGGGCTGCGGCCCGGGGAGAAGCTCTTCGAGGAGCTCCTCAACGAAGAGGGTGGCGCCCGACGGACGGAACACCAGAAGATCTGGGTGCTGCACGGGACCGGCGGCGACAAGGCAGCGGTGGAACCGGCGGTGGACGATCTGCTCGGCGCAGCGTGCCGAGGGGACCGGGACGCGACACTGCGGGCCCTCCGGGGTCTGGTGCCGGACTTCCACAGCACGAATCCGGAATTCTCTCCGCTGACCGTCGAAGCGGCCCGGGGAACGGTCCCGTGATCGGCGCCGTGGTCGAGGCGGCACGGCCGCACCAGTGGATGAAGAATTGCTTCGTGTTCGCGGCTCCGCTTTTCGGGCGGCGGCTCTTCGACCCGGTGTTCGCACCTTCGGCGGCGGCGGCATTCGCGGCCTTCTGTCTGGCCGCCTCGGCGGTGTACCTGCTGAACGACGTGGCGGACCGCGAGCGGGACCGTGCTCATCCGGTGAAGCGGCACCGCCCGGTGGCGTCGGGGCGGCTCGCGGTGGGAGTGGCCCTGCCCGTGTCGGCCTGTCTCGCGCTATCGGGTGTGGCGCTCGGGCTTCGGGTCGAGCCCGTCCTGGGCGCGCTCGTGGCGACGTACGTGGTCGTCCAGACGGGCTACTGCCTCGGACTCCGAAGCGTCGTCCTCGTGGATGTCTTCTGCATCGCGTCGGGTTTCGTCCTTCGTGTTCTCGCCGGTGCCGCCGCGGTCCGGGTGCCCGTCTCGCAGTGGCTGGTCCTCACCACGATCTTCCTGTCGCTCTTCCTTGCGCTCTGCAAGCGCCGGGCGGAGGCCACGGAACTGGGCAGCGGCGAAGCGCCGGGCGACCACCGGACGACCCTCAGGGAGTACACACCAGCCTTCCTGGACGAGTTGATCGCGGTCACGACGGCTTCCGTGGTCCTCTCGTACGGTCTTTACACACAGGATGTCCGTACGGTGCAGGAGTTCGGCACGCGGAACATGGTCCTGACCGTGCCCTTCGTGCTCTTCGGCGTTTTCCGATACCTGTTCCTGGTCCACCGCCGGGGACGCGGCGCGGCCCCCGTCACGGATGCGCTGCGGGATCCCCCGTCGGTGGCGAACGCGGCATTGTGGCTGGCGGCGACGCTGGCGATCCTGGGCCACCTTCTGTAGCCGCCTGTCGGGGCAAAGGGTCGCACCGCAGGGATCGTCCCTGGCCCCGACAGGCTCAGGGAGAGATCACGCCGGCGGTTCCGCGGAACGCGAGCCGTACCAGCGTTCCCAGAACTCACGGTAGGCCCCGGAGCGGACGTCGTCGCACCAGGGCCGATGGGCGAGGTACCAGTCCACGGTTGACCCGAGGCCGGCCTCGAAGTCGTGACGGGGGGTCCATCCGAGT
>JALOQY010000252.1 GCA_025459285.1 Planctomycetota bacterium
CCGTACTCCGGATCGATGTCGATGAAGTCCTCGCGCTGGTCCCCCACCGGCTCCGAGTACATGTCCATGATCCGGTAGCAGCCCGCGAACGCGATCTCCTTCACGTCGAGGCCGGCCTTCTCCGCCGACTTCAGGGCGAAGAGGTTCCAGGACATGCAGGACGTGTCCGTGGTCTCCACCACGACCCGGTAGCGCCAGCCCCCGAGGCCGTTCTGGATCGTGGTGAGGAAGTCCACTCCCTTCTGGGTGTACCAGGCGTAGGCGGGATCCCGCGTGACGAGGTACGCCTCGGCGAACGCCTGCACTCCCAGGGGCCGGTGGTAGCCTCCGACGAGGTCGTTGGTCAGGAAGTCCCCGTTCGCCTGCTGCCGGGCCATCAGGTACTCGAGCGCCTTCCCCACGACGTCACGGTACTTCCCTTCCGAGGGAGAGTACCCCGCGCCCAGGAACGCGAGGACCGAGAGCGCCGTGGTGCCCACCGGGTCGAGCTGGAAGCGAGCCCCTTCGCGGATGCAGGCCGGCGTGTCCTCGCAGACCTCGTAGAATCTCTGGGGGTCGATGCGGCCGTCGGGGTGCTGATGGCGCGCCAGCCACTCGAGGCCGAGCTGGACGGCGTACTCCGTCTCCTCGGTCTGCCGGAAGCCCTTGTTCTCCTTGTCGAAGTCCTCGCGCCACTTGTTCCGTTCGAGGTCCGACTGCTTCGGGGTGAAGAACTCCGGGTTCTTGCTGTACCACTTCTTCCAGAGACCCGGATCAGGACCGAAGAAGTGGCCGGTCATCCGCTCCAGCGCCTTCTCCGCCAGGAGTTCCTCCGGTGAGCCGTCGCGCAGGATCCGCAGCATCTTCAGGAGGAAATCGAAGCCGTCGGGATGGCGCCGGAACCCGACGGTCTCGACCCCGTGTTCGAGCGTCTGGCCCGAGGCCGTCTCCATCCGGCTCTCGAACCGCCGGATCTCCTCCGCGTCCGCCGTCCGCCAGTAGTTGATCTGGGCGGCATACCGCAGCAGAGCGTCCTTCTTCTCGTTGATGATCACCTTGAGGAGTGTCGAGGCGGCCTCCCGGATCTTCAGGTCCCCGGCCAGCTGGAAGACGTACTTCGACAGCTCCGCGTTCCGCTGCGAAAGGCGCTTCAGCACGGACGGGGCGAGGGCCTCCGTGGCGTTCCGCGACAGGGCGTGCCAGCACGCACCCCGCACTTCCCGCTGCGGATCCCGCAGGAGGCGGGCGAAGAGGGCCTCCTGCACGTCGGGCGCGTTCGCCTTGAGGCGGCCGAGGGCGATCGCCGCCGCCTCGCGGTACTCCTGCGACGTGGACCCGTTGAGGATCCCCACCAGCTCCGGCACGTGCTCCGCGAAGGCACAGCCCTCCAGCGCCTTCGCCTTCGACTCTCCCGCCTCCCCGGAAGCCGAACCGAGCCGGCCCTGGACCTGGAAGAAGATCGAGGGGTCCTCGATCCGGGTCAACGCCCAGGCCGCGAACTTCCCGTGGAAGGAGTCGCTCACCTCGAGGCCCGCGAGGAGCATCGGCACGAACTCCGGAAGCCCGTACCGCGCGGCCGCCACGGCCGCCGCGTTCCGAGCGTCGAGATCCGGGGCGCCGAGGTAGCGCTTGATCAGCCCGGTCCCGTCGGGGTGTTTCAGGACCCCCGCCGTGCGGATGACCTCCAGGACGACGTGCTTCTGGCCGGAGCCCGCGAACCGCTCGAAGCACAGTGCTCCGGCGTCGGCGGTGCCGCACTCCCGGAGGAGGATCACGAGGTTGCGCTGCTCGGTGACCGCGCCGCCGCCCCGCGAGGCAACGAGGTTCTGGAGGTGGTTCCACATCGACGCCGGGTCGAGGACGCGCGCCGTCTCTCCACAGAGCTGCACGATGTACGCGTAGCGCTCGCCGAGGGCCCGGTCGAGCAGAGGCACCACGGCCTTCGCGAGCCCGACCCGCCGGAGCCCCTCCACCCCCCGCGCCCGGACGATGGAGTCCGCGCTCTCGAGATCGGCGAGGAACTTCTCGTACTGCATCTCCGCCTGCTTCTTCAGCGGGTCGTCCCCCGGGTCCTGACCGACGGCGGGCGGCGGCATGAGTGCCAGGGCCAGAAGGGGCAGGAGCAGGAACGTCCGACCCATCGCGGTCTCCCGTCCGGCCGGACTCGATCGCGCTTCGCGCGGCCGACCGGCCACTCGATGGCCACGGGGATCTCCCGCGCGGCACTGCGGGCGACTCCGTCGCGGCCGTTCAGAGCGTGAGCAGAAGTCCCGCGCGGCCTCGTTGTCAGCCCCGGCGCCGCCGAAGAATTTGTCGGCGGGCCGGGTGGACGCCCGCGCCGGGGCTGACAACCCTTCGGGCCGGGGTGATCCGCTTCGCGGCGCGTCGTCGCTCCTCGTCGCCGACCGACTCCGTAAGGTCGACTCCTCGTTGCTTCCAGCGCCACTCGCGGCTGACCCCGGCGCGGCTCGCGGGGGATTTCTGCTCACGCTCTCAGACCATGTTCCGTCATCTTAACCGGACGCTGCGCCGAGTTCTCCAGTTGCCGACCCGCCCGAAGGGATCCACCCTGCCTGCCGGTAGAAGGCCGCCGTCCCCGCGAGACCGTCCTCGAGACCGATTCGCGTCCGAAACCCCAGTTCCGACCGCGCGAGGGTCACGTCCGCGATCCAGAACCGGGGCAGGATCTCCCGAACCTTGTCACCGAAGGCCCGCCCGTCGAGACCGAGGTCCCCGCGGATCCGGTCGGCCGCCGGGGCCAGGAGCCGGAGCAGGGCCTGGGGGACGGGAAACCGCAGGGGCCGCCGGCCGACGGTCCGGGCGATCCCCTCGAGCAGGGCGCCGGCCGACCAGGCCCGTCCCTCCGCCAGGTGGTAGGTCTTCCCCCTCGCCACATCCGCCTCTCCCGCGTCCGCGATCCCCCGCACCAGGTCCGTCACATGGCAGAGCGAGTAGTACTTCTCGGGTCGGAACTCCGGCGAGAAGCCGCGGGAGGCCAGCTCGAAGAGGGTGAGCAGGCCGCGGTCCCGGGGGCCATAGATGATCGGAGGGCGTACGATCGTCACCGGGACGTCGGCCAGGGCGTCGCGGACCGCCTGCTCTCCCGCGAGCTTCGACCGCCCGTAAAGGCTTACCGGTCGCGGAGGGTCCGTCTCCCGGGCCGGTCGCCCGGTGCGCGAAGGTCCGGTCGCCGCGAGGCTCGAAACCAGCACGAACCTCGCGCAGTACGGGGCGGCTTTCACCACGGCGCGCGCCAGGCTCGCCGCTCCCGACACGTTCACCCGCTCGAACTCCCGGGGACGGAGCGTCGAGATGAGGCCGGCGACATGGTACACGGACCGCACTCCCGCCACCGCCTCCGGCAGGCTCGCCGGACGGGTGACGTCACCCCTGACGAGTTCGACTCTCGCCGGCACGAACCGGGGGTGGCCGGTCGATCGCACGAGCGCCCGGACCCGGTAGCCGCGGGCGAGCAACTCCTCGACCAGGTGGCTCCCGATGAACCCGCTGGCTCCGGTGACCAGGACCGGTCGTTCCGTCATGCGGACCGCATTGAAACAGGGCCGGGGAGCGGAGTCGCCTTTTCGCCGCCAGCGGGCCCGCGATCCGGCCGTCGCGCGGCGGAGGAAACAACCGTCGGGAGGCCCCGCCGGATCCCGGCCCGGAGGGCTCCCCGGGCATCCCCCGGGCCGGGAGGCAAGGTGAACTTTGTTGACACCCCTCGCCAGCGACCGCTAGGGTAGGGCGGTTTCGGGGCCGGCGCGAGTTCATCCGCCCGGCGTGACGAACTCCACCGACGCACCACAGGAAAACATGGCCAACGAGACCCTCGCCGGCGGGCCCTCGGAAGAGAGTGCGGCCCGCGCCCTCCCGCGCAACGGCAGCCTCCAGATCTTCGAGAAGGCCCGCTCGTTCACACGCGCGCGAGAGGTACAGGAGGCCGGCCTCTACCCCTACTTCCTCCCGATCTCGGAGAACTTCGGTCCGGAGGTCGTCATCCAGGGGCACCGGGTCGTGATGCTCGGTTCCAACAACTACCTTGGACTCGTGCAGCACCCGAAGGTGAAGGAGGCCTTCATCGAGGCGGTCCGGAAGTTCGGAAGCGGCTGCACGGGCTCCCGTTTCCTGAACGGCACCCTCCGGCTGCACGTCGAACTGGAGGACCGACTGGCCCACTTCATGCGACGCGAGGCGGCGCTGACCTTCTCCACGGGTTTCCAGGCCAACCAGGGCGTGATCTCCACCCTCGTGGGCAAGGACGACGTCATCTACTGCGACCGGGAGAACCACGCCTCCATCTTCGAGGGCTGCCGCCTCAGCTACGGACAGGTCCGGAAGTTCAAGCACAACGACATGGAGGACCTCGAGCGACTGCTCGGACTGAACGACCGGGGCCACGGCAAGCTGATCGTGGTCGACGGTGTCTTCTCGATGTCGGGCGAGATCGTCGATCTCCCCCGCATCGTCGAACTCGCCGGCGCCCGGGGGGCGGCCGTGATGGTGGATGACGCCCATTCCGTGGGCGTACTCGGCGATCACGGTCGCGGCACCGCCGAACACTTCGGACTCGAAGACCGCGTGGATCTCATCCTCGGCACCTTCTCCAAGTCCTTCGCCGGACTCGGCGGATTCGTGGCGGGAGACGCCGACGTCATCCACTACATCAAGCACCACGCCCGGGCCCTCATCTTCTCCGCCTCCATCACCCCGGGGTCATGCGCCGGCATCCTCGCGGCCCTCGACATCATCGAGAGCGAACCGGAACGCAGGACCCGTCTCTGGGAACACGTCCGCTTCCTCAAGGCGGGGTTCGATGCTCTCGGATTTGACACGCTCAACAGCCGCACACCGGTCATCCCCGTGCTCGTTCCCGGGGACGAGATGCATACCTTCCTGTTCTGGAAGGAACTGCTGGAGGCGGGCGTTTACACCAACGCGGTCATCCCTCCCGCCGTCCCGCCGGGGATGGGCCTCATCCGCAACTCCCTCATGGCGACGCACACCCGCGAGCACCTGACCCGGGTCCTCGAGATCTTCGAGACCGTGGGCCGGCGCCTCGGGGTGATCTGAGAGGGCATGGGGCGATCCCCCGCGACCGGCGCGGATGCACGCCGGACCGGCAGCACCTGGTGAAGCATGGCACTCGAGATCCTACCGCTCACCCATTCCGCCCGTGACCGCCGCCGGTTCATCGAGGTCGAGTTCCGCCTCAACCGGAACGACCCGATCTGGGTCCCACCGCTCCGGGTCGACCGGATGGCGATGCTCGATCCCCGCCGGAACCCCTTCTTCGAGCACGCGGAAGTCGCCCACTTCGTCGCCGTGCGCGACGGCCGCGACGCCGGGAGGATCGCCGCCGTACGCAATCGCCTCCACGAGGAGATCCATGGGGAGGCCGCCGCCTTCTTCGGGTTCTTCGAGACCGAGGAGGATCCGGAGACGGCCCGCGGGCTCCTCGACGCCGCGGCCTCCTTCGCCCGGGAGCGCGGGCTTTCGATCCTCCGGGGCCCGGCCTCCTACGACTCGAACGACGTGTTCGGGGCCCTCGTTTCGGGCTTCGACGACCCTCCCATGATCCTGATGCCTTACAACCGTCCCGCGCTCCCCCCGCTCCTGGAGGCGGCCGGCTTCCGGAAGGCGCGCGACCTCCTGGCGTGGTGGATGACCCCCGACGGCATGCCCGACCGCATCCGGCGGATCGCCGGTCGCGTCGCGGAGCGGGAGGGGTTCTCGCTCCGCCCCCTCCGCAAGGACCGCTTCGAGGAAGAAGTCCGCATCGTTCGCGACCTCTACAACCGCTGCTGGGAGCGCAACTGGGGGTTCGTTCCGCTGACCGACGCCGAGATCGCGGCCCGCGCCCGGGACCTGCGCCGCATCGTGGTTCCCGATCTGGTGCTCTTCGCCGAGGTCGCCGGAGCCCCCGTGGGCTTCGCCATGTCCCTTCCGGACGTCAACCACGCCCTCCGCCCCCTCCGTTCGGGGCGCCTTTTCCCCCTCGGCCTCTTCCGGCTCCTCTACCGCCTCCGGCGCGTGCATCGCCTCCGGATCCTGACGCTGGGGCTGCTCCCGGAGTACCGGAACCGGGGTCTCGAAACGGCGATGTACGTTCGCATCTTCGATCGTGGACAGGAGTTAGGGTTCGTGCTCGGAGAGTGTTCGTGGATCCTCGAGGACAACGTCGCCATGAACCGGGGCATCGAGGCCTGCGGAGGCCGCATCGCCCGCCGCTACCGTGTCTACGAGCGCCCGGTCTGACCCCCCGAAGATCGTTCTTGCGCAATTCAGACCCTTTTGGTATGCTATTCGCTCCTGCACAGGAGAGGGCTTGAAAAGACCTTGAAAGACCGCAACAGAGGGTGACCGTAGAATGGCGCTTCGAGCCAGCACCGCCAGACCGACGCCGATCCAGTTCGGACGCGAGACCCCGTACGACTTCACTACTCTCGACGAGTTGTTCGAGGCCGTTTACGCCCCCCTGCACCGCCGGACGGTCCACGTCGCCTGCGGCAATGGCCGGGTTTCCATCTACCTGGCACAGTGTGGGATGCAGGTCCTGGGAATCGACCCGGATCGCGAACTCCTGAGTTCGGCCCGCGAGAGGGCCATCATGGCCGGCGTCGAACTCGACTTCATGGCCGGAGACCCCCTGCTCCTGCCCCCGCTGCCGGAGGAGTCTTTCGGACTCGTCGTGGACTTCACGCTCGCCGCCTCTCTCGCCGACGGTCTGCCGCGCGAGGAGCACCTGCGCCGCCTCCACCGGATCCTGATGCGGAAAGGCGTCCTCCTGACGTCCGCCCCGCAGCCCTACCGCAGGAACGGCAAGCCCACGGACCGGGCCTTCGCCTTCGCCGGCCCGTTCGTCTCCGACATCACCCGCGCCGGCTTCGAGGTGCTCTTCGAGGGGCTCCGCACCACCCCTCCCGGAGAGCAGCGCCTCGTCGTCCACGCCCGCAAGCCGGGCTAGCAGCCCGTCGGGGCCGGGGACGTTCTCAGCAATGCGACCCTTTACCCCGACGGGCTGCTAGCCCGCATTTCTCACCGGATCGCGCGGTCCTGAGCGGATCTCGTCGTCCATGCCGGCGTCGTTCCTCGTCGGCGACCGGATCAAGG
>JALOQY010000016.1 GCA_025459285.1 Planctomycetota bacterium
CGGCGAGGGCTACCGCGCCCCGAAGCCGATCGAGTTCGACGACCCCTGGGTGGGGAACCCCGACCTGACCTCCGAGCGCAGCGCGAGTTTCGATGTCGGCGCGGAGCAGGAGTTCCTCGGGGGAGACCTGGTCCTCGGCGTGACGTGGTTCTCGCTCCGCACTCGCGACCTCATCGCCTGGGACCCGGAGTCGATGATCCTCGAGAACTTCGCGCGGGCCCGGGTGAGGGGGGCGGAATTCGAGGTCGTCGGCCGCCCGGCCGATGGGCTGCTCCTCCGCGCGTGGTTCACGCGGCAGCACCCGAAGGACCTCTCCGGTGGCGGGCGCCTCCCCGGCCGGCCCCGATGGTACAGCGGCGGTGAGGCGCGCTGGACCTCCGGGGACCTCACGCTCTCCCTCGGCGTGGAGGCGGCCGGCGACCATCCGGGCACGGGGAAGATCGACCCCGATGGCGACGTGCGCCGCCACCCCGGGAAGCGTCTCCTCGTGGCTCTCCGCGCGAGCTATGCCGCCACGGAATGGCTCTCGCTCCACGCCCGCGTGGAGAACCTCCTCGACCGGGACTGGTACGCCACCGAGGTCTCCCCTCCCGGCAACGGAATCGGCTTCGTGCTGGGGGTGGAGGGGACCTTCTAGCCCGCCGTCCGGAGCCGCACCGGCCGGTGGTAGAATGGCCGTGGATGCCGGCCGTCCGGTGGCGCGCGGGCGGCGGCGGGGAGGGCTTCATGACGCGACGGGGCGCGGTCGTCGCCGCGGTGATTCTGGCCGCGGTGCTGGTTCTCGCGATCCGGGGTTCCCGGGGGCCCCGACCACCCGCGCCGGAACCGCCGCGCGTCACCTGCACGGTCTTCGGCCGGGTCCGGGCGCCGGAGACCCGGCTCCCGGTGGCGGGCCGGGTGGTCGTGGCGGTCCAGGAGGGGCGGACGTTCCGGAGCGAACCCCTCGGGGAGGACGGCCTCTACGCCATCGAGGGGCTTTCGAGCGGGGCCCTGGTCCTCCTCGCGGTGGAGGGATGCGCCCCGGCGCGGCAGGCCTTCCCCGCCTGGCCGGGGGATCGGTGCGGCGCGGACCTCGACCTCTTCGCGGGCGGACCGCTCGACGCGCGCGTCGTCGACGGCGCCGGTCGACCCGTCCCGGGGGCGCGGGTCTCCGTCACCCCGTACTTCGAACTGGACTGGCCTGCCGACCTGGAGGTCGTGCCGGCTCTGGCTCCAGTGGCCGAGGCGTTCACGGGACCCGACGGGATCGCGAGGTTCACCGATCCTCCGCGGGCCTTCGCGCACTGGCGCGTGGAGGCACCCGGGTCCGGTCGGATCGACACCTTCGAGGGGGTCGGTGACACCGGGGACCCGGTGCAGTTCACCCTCTCCGCACCGGCGTCTCTCACCGGACGAGTCCTCGACGCGGAGGGGCGCCCGGTGCCGGACGCGAGGGTCGTGGCCACCGAAGCCGGAATGAACGACGACATGGCGGCGGTCGTCTCGCCGGGGACCTGGACCGACGCCGCGGGAGGCTTCCACCTGACCGGGCTGCCGGCGGACCTGTTGGACCTCGGGGTGGCCCTCCCCGGGGCCGCCCCCCGGTTCCTCGCCCGCGTCCGCCTGCCGGGAATCCAGCGCATCGACCTCGTGCTTCCGCCCGCGGCGCGGATCCACGGCCGCGTCACCGACCGTCTCACCGGAAGACCGATAGCCGGGGTGCGGGTCCACGGTTCGTCGACGAATCAGTCAGTCCTCTTTGCCACCGCGGTAGCGACCACCGACGGGGATGGCCGATACGGGATCGACTCGCTGCCGGAGGGCCGCCTCGCGGTCTCCTGGGTCGTCAAGCAGGGCTACGCCCCGTTCTACTCGGAGCAGTCGTTCGAGGAACGGCCGGGCGCCGAACTCGAGCGCGACATCGCGCTCCTCCCCGCCCGCTGCTTCATCGAGGGCCGGGTGACCTCGCCGGAGGGACCCGTCGGAGGGGCCCTTGTCGAAAGCGGCGACGAGGATGCCGTGACCGACGGCCGGGGGCGCTACCGGCTCGGGCCGCTGGTCGAAGGGGAACACGGGGTCTCGGCCCGCCACCCGGACTTCCTGTCCGGTGATCCGAAGACCGTGCGGGTCTCCGAAGGAGCGGTCGCGGCGGCCGACTTCGAACTGCGACCCGGTCTCGGTGTGGAGGTCCTGCTCCGGGACCCGGCGGGGTGCCCGCTCTACTGGGGCGTGAGCGTGATGGTGGATGCAGAAGATGTCGGGTTGACGGCCGAAGGCGGGACGGAGAGGCGGTTCGAGGTGCGCGGTCTGTCTCCGGGCAGCGTCATCGTTCGGGTCCGTGCGCCCTGGTGTCCGCGGGAAGTGGTCCGTCGGGTCGAGCCCGCGGATCCCCCGGCGCGACTGGAGGTCGTCCTGCCGGCGATGCCTGCCCTGCGATCGGTCCGGGTCCGCGTGCGGGCGGTGGACGGGCCGGTGCCCCCCGGAGCGGGGGTGGAGACCGTCTGGTCCCGATCCGGCGTCTTCGCCTGGTCGACCAGGGGAAGATGGCCGGTGGATGCCGACGGGGTGGCGGAGATCTCGGGCCGGGAACCTCGCGTCCTTCTGCGGGCCGTGGCCCCGGGCCGCACCCCGGGCGCGCCGGTGGAGGTCTCCCTCGACGAGGAGGAGTCCGCGGAGCGCGTGCTGGTGCTCGGGCCCGGCCACCCGGTCGCGGGCGTCGTGCGCGCGGGGGAGGACGGGGCGGCGGTCGGCGGGGCGTGGGTCTGCCTCTGCGCCGGCGGGAGCGAGGCGGCCGGGGAGGCGGCGCGGGATGACCCGTTCACGGTCCACGCGGTCGCCGCGGACGACGGTTCCTTCGCCCTCGATCCCGTGCCGCCGGGAGACTATGCGGTGGTCGCGCGGGCGCCGGGTTTCCTCCCGGGCCTCGCGACGTTTCGCGTGCCGGCGGATGGACCCGTCGAGGTGGACCTGGTCCGGGCGCGGGTCCTCGCGGGGATGCTCCGCCAGGCGGACGGATCGCCGGCCGCCGGCGTGCTCTTGCGCGCGACCGCGGCGGGGGGGGAGGGAGAGGCAGAAGCGGAGGCGTTCACCCGCGGGGACGGCCTCTTCCTCTTCCGCGACCTGGCCCCGGGCCGGTGGACGATCGAGCCCGAAGCCGGCGACGCGACCTCGGCGGTCGTGCCCGGTGCCCTGGGCTCCTACGAGGCGGGGGCATACTGCCTCGTCCTGAGGCTGCCCGCCGGAACGGAGATCCACGGACGGGTCCTCGACGAGGAGGGGCGGGGGATCGCGGGCGCCAGGTTCCAGGCGTCCGACGGCGCGGGCGGGCGGAAGTCGGGGGAGACGGGTCCGGAGGGGGAGTTCGTCGTGCGGGGGGTGCGGCCCGGGACCGTGGACCTGCGGATCTCCGCCGCCGGATACCTGGGCCGGCTGCTCACGGGCGTCGAGGCGGGCGCCACGGGCCTCGAGGTGCGGCTGTCCCGGGGCCTCGGCATCGCCGGTGTCGTGCTGTCGGAAACAGGTGCTTCTGTATCCGGATTACGGATCGTCGCGGAGCCCGTGGACCCCGCGGACCCGTCGTTGGATGTGGAGCGGGTCGCCGACCCGTCGGACGCCGGCGGCCGCTTCGAGGTCCGCGGACTCGCGGCGGGGAGCTTTCGGCTCGCCGTGGCGCGGCCGCGCATGACACTGGCCGGCGAAGTGCTCCTGGGAGGCAAGTCCGTCGAGGCGGGCCGGACCGACGTGCGGCTCGTGCTCTCGCCGGGCGCGGTTGTCGCGGGGTTCGTGACGGATGAGGAAGGCCGGGCGGTCCCCGGCGCCCTGGTCTATGGGAGCACCGGGGAGGGGGCGGACGGCGGCGGCGACGAGAGCCTGCCCGACGGCTCGTTCGAGATCGGGGGGCTGGCTCCGGGCCGTAGCTGCCTCCTTTCGGCGCGCGCGCCGGGCCGGGCTGCGGCCCGCCTCCGGGACGTGCCGGCCGGCACCCGCGACGCGCGAATCGTCCTCCTGCGGACGAAGCCGATCTCCGGCACGCTGCTCGACGCCGCTGGCCGGCCGGCCGCCGGGGTGCGGCTCACCTTCGTCCCCCGGGGGGACTTCGAGGAACTCCATGCGGAGACGGACGCCGACGGCCGCTTCCGACTGGACGCGGCGCCCGCCACCTACGATGTGGTGCGGTGGCCTCGGCTGCTCGGCGTGGCGGAGGGAGGCGCGCGGGACGTGATCCTTCGGATGAGGTAGAGACCCGCCGGGACGGCGGCAGCCCGTCGCCGAGAGGCTTCCACCAGTGCGGTGGCTCACGGCGACGGGCGGCCTGCGGCGGAACGCGGTTCGGTGGGCGGGCGATCGAGTGCGGATCAATTTGGCGCGCGGGCGGTTCGGAAGTACGATGTTCGGCAACGCCCGCAACCGACGTGGAATTTCGAGTGTCGTCACCCAGCCGAGGACCCACCGCATGTCCGATGTCCGCCCGTTCCGGGCCTTCCGCCCGAAGAAGGAACTCGCCGCCGAGGTGGCGGCGCCACCGTACGACGTGCTGAACAGCGAAGAGGCGCGGGAGATGGCGAAGGGCCATCCCCTCTCCTTCCTCCACGTGGGGAAGCCCGAGATCGACCTCCCGCCGAAGACCGATCTCCATGCCCCCGAGGTCTACGCCAAGGGCGCGGAGAACCTGCGCCGGCTCGTTGGCGAGGGGGTCCTCGCGCAGGACCCGACGCCCTGCTACTACGCCTATCAGCAGACGATGGGGAAACACGTGCAGGTCGGCCTCGTGGCCGCCGCCAGCGTCGCCGAGTACGACTCGGGACTCATCAAGAAGCACGAGTTGACCCGGCGTGACAAGGAAGACGACCGGACCCGGCACGTGGAGGTCCTGAACTCCCAGACCGGCCCGGTCTTCCTCACGTACCGGAAGAACCCCGCCATCGACGCGATCATCGAGTCGGTGCGGCGCGAGCCGGCGTGGGTGGACTTCACCGCCCCCGACGGCATCGGCCACAAGGCGTGGGTGATCTCCGACCCTGGTCGGGTGGAGGGGCTCCGGCGCGAGTTCGGGAAGCTCAGCTGCCTCTACGTGGCCGACGGCCACCACCGCAGCGCCGCAGCCTCCCGCGTGGCCGCGAACCGGAAGGCCGCGAACCCGAGGCACACCGGCCAGGAGGAGTACAACTACTTCCTCACCGTGATCTTCCCCGACGACCAGATGCAGATCCTCGACTACAATCGCGTGGTCATGGACCTCCGGGGAATGACCGGGGAGCAGTTCCTTTCGAAGGTGGGCGAGAAGTTCACGGTGGCCCCGACGGACAGCCCGAAGCCCGGCGCGGCCCGCACGTTCGGCATGTACCTCGGCGGCAAGTGGTATCGGCTGGTCGCGAAGCCCGGAACCTTCCCCGAGAAGGACCCGGTGGGCTGCCTCGACATCTCGATCCTGCAGAACAACCTGCTCGCGCCGGTCCTCGGCATCGAGGACCCGCGGACGGACAAGAGAGTAGACTTCGTGGGGGGCATCCGCGGGCTCACGGAGCTGGAGAAGCGTGTCTCCGGCGGCGCCGCGGTCGCCTTCGCACTTTTCCCGACGAGCATCCGGCAGTTGATGGCCATCGCGGACGCGGGGCAGATCATGCCCCCGAAGTCCACGTGGTTCGAGCCCAAGCTCCGCGACGGGCTCTTCATCCACGCGCTGGACGACCGTCCCTTGGGAGGTCAGGCATGAAGATTCTCATCCAGGACAAGTTCGACAAGTCGCTGCCCGGCCGGCTCGCGCGCTTCGGCGAGGTCTTCGAAGACCCCAAGCGCGTGGCGGAGGCCGAGGTGGTGCTCGTGCGCTCGGCGACAAAGTGCACGAAGGAGTACATCGACGGGGCGCCGAAGCTGAAGCTGATCATCCGCGGCGGCGTCGGCATCGACAACATCGACTCCGCGCACGCGAAGTCGAAGGGCATCCTGGTGATGAACACGCCGGAGGCGTCGAGCGTGGCCGTGGCCGAGCTGGCGATGGCTTTCCTCGTCGCGATCCCCGCGAAGCTCATCCCGGGCCACGTCGCCATGACGCAGAGCAAGTTCCTGAAGAAGGAGCTGAAGCGGACCGAGCTTTTCCAGAAGACGCTCGGCGTCCTCGGCATGGGCCGCATCGGCACCGAGATCGCGAAGCGCGCGAAGGCCTTCGGCATGGAGGTCATCGGGTGCGACCCGCTCGTCCCGAAGAGCGAGCATGCGAAGATGGTGAGCCTCGACGAACTGCTCGCGAAGTCGGACTTGATCTCCATGAACCTGCCGCTGAACGACTCCACGCGGGGCATGGTCAACGCCGCCGCGCTCGGCAAGGTGAAGAAGGGCGTGATCATCGTCAACACCGGCCGCGGGAAGACGGTGGACGAGGCGGCCCTGGCCGCCGCGCTGGCCGACGGCGTCGTCGGCGCCTACGGGACCGACGTGTGGATGAGCGACCCGCCGGACTTCGAGAACTGCCCGCTCCTCAAGGCCCCCAACGTCTACATGACCCCGCACATCGGAGCGTCCTCGAACGAGAACCTGCTCCGGATCGGGGACTGCGTCGTCTCGATCCTCGACAAGCTCGCGAAGGAGGGAAAGCTGTGACGAACCGCGCCCACAATTTCAACCCCGGTCCCGCCGCCCTGCCGCTGGAGGTCCTGAAGGAGGTCCAGGAGGAACTCCTCGACTTCAAGGGCTCCGGCATGAGCATCCTCGAGCACTCCCACCGCGGGAAGGACTACGAGGCGGTCCACAACCAGGCCCAGGCGCTCTTCGCCGAACTGCTCGGGCTGACCCCGGACTACAAGGTCGTCTTCCTCGGCGGCGGCGCCTCCACGCAGTTCTACATGGTGCCCCAGAACCTCATCACCGGCGGGAAGAAGGCCGACTACGTGAACACCGGCTCCTGGGCCGAGAAGGCCATCAAGGAGGCGAAGAAGTTCGGCGACGTGGCCCTCGCCCACGACGTGAAGGCGAGCGGCGGCTACACCTACATCCCGACCCAGGACCAGCTGAAACTGCGCCCGGACGCCGTCTACCTCCACATCACGACGAACAACACGATCGAGGGGACGCAGTACCACGCCTTCCCACAGGCTCCGGCGGGCGTGCCCCTCGTGGCCGACATGTCCTCCGACTTCCTGTGGCGGAAGTTCGACCCCAGGCCCTTCGGACTGATTTACGCCGGGGCGCAGAAGAACCTCGGTCCCGCCGGCGTGACGGCGCTCATCATCCGGCAGGACCTCGCGGCGAAGTTCGTCGAGGGCCTCCCGACCATGTGCAACCTGAAGAAGCACATGGACGAGAACTCGCTCTACAACACGCCCCCGGTCTTCGCCATTTACGTCACCGCGAAGGTCCTCGAGTGGATCAAGCGCCATGGCGGTCTGGAGGCGATGGAGAAGCGCAACCTCGAGAAGGCGAAGCTCCTCTACGACACCATCGACGCGCACCCGGCCTACTTCAAGTGCCCGGTCCGCAAGGACAGCCGCTCGATGATGAACGTCGTCTGGCGGCTTCCGAACGAGCAGCTCGAGGAGAAGTTCGTGAAGGAGAGCAAGGCCGCCGGGCTGGTGGGCCTCAAGGGCCACCGGTCGGTCGGCGGGCTCCGCGCCTCGATCTACAACGCCGTGCCGCACGCCTCGGTGAAGGCGCTCGTCGACTTCATGACCGACTTCATGAAGAAGAACGGCTGATCGAATTCCCGAACATCCCGAAGGGGGGCGCCTCCGGCGTCCCCCTTTCCTTTTTGTGCGGAGCAAAGAGGACGGTCATTGGGTATCTTCAGGGACTCATCGACACCCTGGAGGAACCGATGCGACATGCCCTCGTACTGACCCTGATCGCCCTGGTGGCGCTCGCGCCCGCGGCGGCCCAGGACACGAAGACTCCGCGTCTCGAGGAACTCGTTCCGGAAAACACGTTCCTCCTGGCCTCCATTCCCGACCTGCCGGCGGTGACGGCGGGCTGCAAGCAGACGGCGCTCGCGGCCCTCGTCCACGATGAGGAGGTGCAGCGATTCCTCGCCCCGCTCGGGAAGTTCATCGAGCAGGGACTCGCCGAGGTGGAGCGGGAGCTGGGCCATCCCCTCTCCTCGATCTACGCCATGCTGAAGGGCCAGATCGCCGTGGCGGTGGTGCACTTCGACCCGATGCAGGGCGGGATGGTGCCGGACGTCGCGTTCTACGCGGATCTCGGATCCTCGGTCTCCGACTTCCGGAAGCTCCACGAGGAACTGCTGGCGAAGGGCGGCGAGGAGATGGGTGTCCGGGAGTCGGAGCACCGCGGCGTGAAGATCTGGACGATGGCGGTGCCGCCGGGGATCGACATCTCCATGGCGTGCCTCGGCAACGCGCTCGTGGTCACGACGAGGCCGGAGCGGATGGCCGCGATGATCGACGCGGCGCAGGCCGGCCTGCCGGCGAGCCTCGCGGCGAACCAGACATTCCGCCGGGTGGGCGAGCTGACCGGCGGGGCCGGGAAGATGCTCGACGTCTTCGTGAACGTCGAGTCGATCCTCGGTTACTTCGCGGAGCAGATGGAGCCGGAGGTGATGCGCGGCCTCGAGAAGAGCGGGATCACCTCGATCAAGGGCGCGGGGTGGGGCTCGTCGTTCTCCGCCGAGGGCGTGCGCGACTCGCTGACCGTCTACGCCCCGGGCGAGAAGCGGGGTTTCCTCGCCCTGCCTTACGCGAGCAAGGGCGACGGGACCGGGCTCCTCGCGAGGATGCCGAGGGAGGCCTTCTATGCCGCCTCCGGCTCGATGAACTTCGCCGCCTTCTACGGGATCCTCCTCGAGACCCTCGGGGCGATCGAACCGTCGGCCCTTGACGAGGCGACGGGGTACATCCAGCACTTCGAGGAGGTGATGGGCCTCCGGCTGCTGGAGGATCTGCTCGTCCCCATGGGCGAGGAGTTCGGGTTCTACTCGGCCATGCCGGACGGCGGCGGGCTCATCCCGGACCTCGTCCTCCTGATGCGCCCGAAGGACCCGGCGAAGCTCCTCGCGACCCTCGACCAGCTCGTGGCGAAGATCGGCGCCATGGCGGAGGACTCCGGCGACGCGAAGGTGGAGCACCGGCGGATGGATTTCTCGGGCCGGGAGATCCACTACGTCCACGTCACGCAGCGCTGGGGGGACCCGTTCCCGGTCACCCCGTGCTACGTCCTCCACGGCGACCTGGTCGCCTTCGGGCTCTACCCGCAGGTCCTGAAGGACTTCGTGGCGCGGCCGATCGACGCCCCGGCGGTGCTCACGCGGCCCGACTTCCAGCGCGTGGTGAAGGGCCTCCCGGAGGGCCTCGCCTCGCTCGAGTACATGGACCTGGCGGCGGGGGTCCGGCTGCTCTACGGAACGCTCGTGCCCATCGCCCAGATGTTCGGGAAGTCCGAGGAGATCCCGCTGGACATGGCGCTCCTCCCGCGCACGGCGATCGTGGCCAAGCACTTCTTCGGCATGGCCACCGGGATGAAGCTCGACGCGGACGGCTTCACGATGCACTGCTACTCGCCCACCGGCCTCATGCCCTTCATGGCGGCCATGATGGGAGTCGGGTACTTCACGGCGAGCCGGGCGCAGGCGGTCCGACCTCCGGACGTCTGGGTCCAGCCCGAACCCTACCGGCCGGACGAGGAGCCGATGGAGGCCGACGGCGTCGAAGCCCAGCGTCTGCACGACCTGTACGTGGCACTCCTCGAGTACTTCAGCAAGCGCGAGGACTACCCCGCGGAGATCGGCCAGCTCGTGGAGGCCGAGTGCCTCGACTCGGCGGAGGCGCTCGTCCTGCCGGGCGATCCGGAGCCGGCCTCGACCGCATCGGGCCACAAGACCTCCTTCGGCTATGCCGGCGGGGGAGTCGGTCACGTCCTCGACCGGCAGGACGAGGCGGTCTGGATCTACGAGCGGGATGGTCTTCGTGAGGAGGCCCGGTGGGTGCTCTTCGCGAGCGGCCGCGTCCGGCTCGTGCCGGAGGAGGAGTTCCGGAAGCTCCTCTCCGAGACGCTGAAGTTGATCGGGAAGTGAGCTTTCGTTCAACCGTTCCGGGGCCGCGCGTAGACTGGCGCGGCCCCGGTCGTTTTCACGACCGACCTCACGGAGAGGCGCATGCATGAGGTGGCGGACTTCCGAAGCGACACGGTGACCCGGCCGACGCCGGCGATGCGCCGGGCCATGGCCGAGGCCGAGGTAGGGGACGACGTCCTCGGCGACGACCCGACGGTCAAGCGCCTCGAAGCCCTCGTGGCCGGGCTCTTCGGGAAGGAGGCCGGCCTCTACGTCCCCTCGGGCACGATGGGCAACTCCGTCTCGATCGGCGCCCAGGTCCGCCCCGGCGAGGAGATGATCGCCGAGGAGTGGGCCCACTGCGTGAACTTCGAGGGGGGCGCGGCGGGGGCCGTCTGGGGGGCGATGGTGCGGACCCTGCCCGGGGGGCGGGGGGCGCTCGACCCGGACCTGGTCGCGAAGTGGATCCGGCCGGGCAGCCTCCACACGCCGCGGACGGCCCTCGTGGCGGTGGAGAACACCCACAACTTCCACGGCGGGGCCGTCGTGCCCCTCGGGACTCTCCGGTCGCTCCGGGACCTGACACGCGAGAGAGGCGTGCGCCTGCACCTCGACGGGGCGAGGATCTGGAACGCCGCGACGGCCAGCGGGGTGACGCTCAGGGAGTACGGCTCGCTGGCGGATACCCTCTCGGTCTGCCTGTCGAAGGGGCTTTGCGCACCGGTGGGCTCGGTGGTCCTCGGTGACCGGGAGTTCATCGACCGCGCCCGGCAGCTCCGCAAGAGGCTGGGAGGGGGCATGCGGCAGGTCGGAGTGCTCGCCGCGGCGGGAATCGTCGCGGTTGAGGAGATGCGAGGGCGGCTCGCCGAGGACCACGCGAACGCCCGGCTCCTCGCCGACGGGATGGCGCGTCTCCCGGGCCTCGAGCGGGCCGGGGAGCTCGTGGAGACCAACATCTTCTTCGTGCGCACGACACGGGGGCCGGCACGGGATCTCGTCGAACGTCTTTCGAAGGAGCGCATCCTCGCCCTCGCCATGGGCGAGCGCCTCTGCCGGTTCGTGACGCATCACGACGTGGATCACGGCGACGTCGAACGCGCCCTCGCGGCGATGGGACGGATCCTCGGGGGAGGAGGTTCGTAGTGGGGATCTTCAAGGCCTACGACATCCGCGGACTCTACGGCTCGGAGATCACGCTGGAGACGGCGGAGAGGATCGGGCGCGCTTTCGCGGAGTTCCTGAAGGGGAAGCGGGTGGCGGTGGGCCGGGACATGCGTTCCCACGGGGAGGCGGTGAAGACCGCGCTCGTCCGGGGGCTGATCCGGGGCGGCCTCGAGGTCCTCGACATCGGTATCACCTCCACGCCGATGGGCTACTTCGCGGTGGGGCACTACGGCCTCTGCGGCGGCATCCAGGTGACGGCCTCCCACAACCCGGCCGCCTACACGGGCTTCAAACTGACCCGGGCGGGAGCCGTTCCGATCTCCGAGAACACCGGGATCGCGGAGATCCGGAAGCTCACGGAGCGGCCGCCGGCGAAGGACGTCGAGCCGAAGGGCACGGTCAAGCCGCTCGACATCCGGCGGGACTACGTGGCGCACGTCCTCGCCCTCGCCGGCGGCGTCGGGCCGCTCCATGTCGCGGTGGACGCCGCGAACGGCATGGGGGGACTGGAGACGGAGATGATCCTGCCGCACCTCCCGGTGCGACTCTCGGCCCTGTACCTGGAACGGGACGGCAGTTTCCCGAACCACGAGCCGAACCCGCTCCGTGCCGAGAACCTGAAGGACCTGATCCGGCTCGTGAAGCGGTCGGGAGCGGACCTCGGGGTCGCCTTCGACGGGGATGCCGACCGGGCGTGCTTCGTGGACGAGAAGGGCGGGATCGTCACGAACGACCTGACCACCGCGCTCCTCGCGATGGAGATCCTGCCCGGCAATCCCGGACCGGTGGTCTACGACCTGCGATCCTCTCGCGTGCTCCCCGAGGTGATCCGGCAGTATGGTGGCACGCCGATCCGGGAGCGCGTGGGCCACGCCTTCCTCAAGGACCGCCTGCGCCGCGAGAACGGGGTTTTCGGCGGCGAGTTCTCGGGCCACTACTACTTCCGGGAGAACTTCGGTGCGGACTCCGCCATCATCGCGCTCGTCATGGTGCTGAAACTCCTCTCGAAGGCCGGAAAGCCCTTCTCCGAGGTCCTTGCGCCGCTCCGCCGGTACCACATGACCGGAGAGGTCAACTTCGAAGTCGAGGACAAGGACGCGAAGATCCGGGAACTGGCCGAGGCGTTCCCCGACGGGGAGATCGACGACCTCGACGGAGTCACGGTGCAGTACCCGGACTGGTGGTTCAACGTGCGGAAGTCCAACACCGAGCCGCTGCTCCGCCTGAACCTGGAGGGCATGACCGAGGAGGCCTTCCACAAGGGACGGGAGCGGGTGATGAAGATCCTCGGCACCCCGGTGGACCGATGACCGACGGCACGCCGGACAAGGCCCCCGGCCTCGATGCCTACCGCGTCCGCCGGCCCGCGGCGGGGCGCTTTCCCGAGTGGCTCCGGAAGAAGCTGCCGGCCGGCGACCCCATGCGGCCGGTGCGGGACATCCTGAAAGGGCTGCGCCTCGTGACGGTTTGTGAGGAGGCGCGCTGCCCCAACCTGTCCGAATGCTGGGGCGGCGGCACCGCCACCTTCATGGTGATGGGCGGTGTCTGCACGAGGAACTGCGGCTTCTGCGCCGTGGAAGGGCCGCGGCGCCCCGCGCCGCTCGACCCGGAGGAGCCGGAGCGCGTGGCGAAGGCGGCGGAGGCGATGGGTCTTCGCCACGTGGTCATCACTTCCGTGGACCGCGACGACCGGCCCGACGGGGGAAGCGCCCACTTCGCGGAGGTGGTGCGGGCGGTGAGGGCGAAACTCCCCCGGGCGAAGGTGGAGGTCCTCACGCCGGATTTCCGGGGCGTCCGCGAGGACATCCTGCGGGTCCACGCGGCGGGACCGCACGTCTACAACCACAACGTGGAGACCGTGCCGCGACTCTACGGGACGGCCCGGCCGATGGCGCGCTACGAGTGGTCGCTCTTCGTGCTCGACACGGCAAAGCGGGCGGGGGGCTGTTTCACGAAGTCCGGGCTGATGGTCGGCCTCGGCGAGACCTTCGAGGAACTCGTCGAGGTCTTCCGGGACCTGCGGGGGGTCGGCTGCGACATGCTGACGATCGGCCAGTACCTCCGGCCCTCGCCGGAGAACCTGCCGGTGGCGCGCTACGTGCCACCGGAGGAATTCGACGAACTGAAGCGTCGGGCGTTCGACCTCGGCTTCCGGGCGGTGGCCTCCGGCCCCTTCGTGCGATCGAGCTACCACGCGGCGGAGGTCTTCGACCCGGTCGGCGGCGAGACCACCGGGAAGGAGGGCTGATGGGACCGCTCATCACCCTGACGACGGACTTCGGTGAGGGCACCTACGTGGCGCAGGTCCGCGGGGTGATCCTGTCCCTCCTGCCCGAGGCACGGGTGGAGGACCTCTGCCACGCCATCGCGCCGGGCGACGTGCGCGAGGCGGCGTACGTGCTGGAGACGGTCGTGCCGGCCTATCCGGAGGGATCGGTCCACCTCTGCGTGGTGGACCCGGGCGTCGGCGGGACACGCCGAGCGATCGCCGCGGCCTTTGCCGGGCGGATGCTGGTGGGGCCGGACAACGGCGTGTTCACGGCGTTCCTCGACCGGGCCGACGAGGTGCGGGAGGTCACGAACACCGCGCTCTTCCTGCCCGAGGTGAGCGCGACATTCCACGGCCGGGATGTCTTCGCTCCGGTCGCCGCGCAGCTCGCGGGAGGACTGCCGCTGCCAGTGGTGGGGCCCCTGCTGTCGGCGTCGCCGGTGCTCCTGTCGGACCTGCGGGCGGCCGGCGACGACGGCGTGGTGCTCCACGTGGACCGTTTCGGGAACCTCGTCACGAGCTTCCCGGCGAGGGCGCTGGAGGACCGGCCGGCGGCGGCGCTCTCCGGTCCGGGGGGCTCGGTGGCGGCCCGGGCACGCACGTTCTGCGAGGCGGAGGGGGACCGGCCCTTCCTCTACGCCGGGAGCGGCGGGCGGATCGAGGTGGCGGTGAACGGCGGGAGCGCCGCGGCCGTCCTCTCCTGGGGCCGGGGAACCGCGCTCGCGTTCCGGGAGGTGGTGTCGTGACGGCGGCCCTGTTCGAGCCTTTCGGCGGCATCGCCGGCGACATGACGGTTTCGGCCTTCCTCGACCTGGGGATGGAGATCGAGGTGCTGCGCGCCGGTCTCTCGGCGCTGCCGCTGCCCGGCTATGCGGTTTCGGCGGAGAAGGTATGGCGCGGGGCGATCCGGGCCACGCACTTCTCGGTCGCCATCGACGAGCACCATCCGCACCGCGGACTCCGGGACGTCCGGGAGATCATCGAGAGGGGGAGGCTCCCCGCCCGCGTGACGGCGCGGGCGCTCGAAGTCTTCAAGCGCCTCGCGGAGGCCGAGGGGAAGGTCCACGGGGTACCCCCGGAGGAAGTGCACTTCCATGAGGTGGGCGCCGTGGATGCGATCGTGGACGTGGTGGGGACGGCGCTGGCGCTGGAGCACTTCGGCGTGGAGAGGGTCCTCTGCACGAGGATCCGCACCGGCACGGGGGAGGTCGAGTGCGCGCACGGCCGGATCCCGGCGCCGGGCCCGGCGACGCTCTCGCTCCTCACGGGGTTCCCCCTGGAGATCGCCGAGGGGGAGGGCGAGACGGTGACGCCCACCGGAGCGGCGATCCTCGCCGGGCTTTCGAAGCCCCTGGGCCACGGTGCGACCTTCACCCCGCGCGCCTGCGGCTTCGGCGCGGGCACCCGGGACGACACCGCCCGGCCGAACGTGCTGCGCATCACGCTGGGGGAGGCCGGACCCGGGGCCGCGGTCGACGAGGTGGAGGAGATCGAGGCGAACCTCGACGACCTCTCGCCGGAGGTCACGGCCCACGCGGCGGCGCAACTCCTTTCGGCGGGGGCCCTCGATGCGTGGCTGACCCCGATCGCCATGAAGAAGGGGCGGCCGGGGACTCTCCTCTCCGTCCTCGCCCGTCCGGTCGATGCGGACCGATTGGCGGAAATGGTGCTCCGGGAGACCAGCACGTTCGGCGTGCGGCGGAGCCGGAAGTCACGCACGGTCCTCGACCGCCGTCACGAGCGCGTGGAGACACCGTTCGGGCCGGTGCGGGTGAAGATCGGCCTCCGGCGCGGCGAAGTGCTCACGCGGGCCCCGGAGTACGAGGACTGCGCGCGACTCGCCGCGGAGAAGGGCGTGCCGGTCCGCGAGGTCTACCTCGCGGCGCTCCGGGCCTGAAGCCGGTCCGGAATTCGCGGCGCCGATCTTGCATCGCAGTTGCAGGAGCGGTAGGCTGCTCCGGGGCTTCATCGTGCCAGCCACAGACCCATCGAAGGACCGCGGGGGACGCGCCGGGGAGGATGTCCGGGCGGCGGCCGACACGCGCCGGTTGCCGGAGGAGGTGACCGACTGGTTCGTGCGTGAGCCTGTCGGCGAGAGGGTTTCCCCGATCGTCCCGGCACCGGGTGGGGCCGGCCCGGTGGACATGCCGGATCTCCGGGTGGTGACGGACGGCCGATATGCCGAGTTCGAGTTCGTGGGTCGCGGCGGCATGGGCAGCGTGTACCGGGCACTCGATCGGGAAACCAACCGGCGCGTGGCGCTGAAGATCGTCCGGACCGAGGGCGAGAGGATCGCGGACCCGCTCTCGGCGACCGCGCCGCCGACCGGAACCGCGGACCACGCCCTGTTCCTCCGGACCGCGGTGAAGTTCCTGCAGGAAGCCTGGGTGACGGCGGGTCTCGAACATCCCGGCGTCATCCCGGTCTACGAGGTGGCCCGCACGAAGTCCGGGGTGCCCTTCTACACGATGCGCTACCTCGCGGGGCGGCGGACCCTCGACAAGGCGATCGAGGAGTCGGGGGGCCTCGATGATCGACTGGCGCTCCTCGATGCGTTCCTCACGGTGTGCGGTGCGGTGGAGTACGCCCACACCCGGGGGGTGGTGCACCGGGACCTGAAGCCCTCGAACATCGGGCTCGGGGCGTTCGGCGAAGTCGTCGTCTTCGACTGGGGGCTCGCGAGGCTCCTGGGCCGGCCGGACTCGGAGGCGGACCGCTGGCGCGCACGGATCAGGGACCTGCGCCGCGGCCGCGATCCGCACGAACCGCAGGGCGTGTTCGGGACCCCCGGCTACCTCTCGCCGGAGGCCGTCTTCGGGGGGCCGGAGGAGACCGACGAGCGCAGCGATGTCTACGCCCTCGGGGTGATCCTCTACCGGATCCTGACGAAGCGCCTGCCCTTCGACTTCGCGGAGTTACCCGGGTGTTCCCGGAGCCCTCTCGGCGGTCTGTGCCGGAGCGCTGGCGCGGAACCCCGCCGCGCGGACCCCGTCCGTGCGGGCCCTGAGCGACGGTGTACGGGCGCACCTCCGGGAGAGCGCCGGCGAGGCGGAGGTCGGCCGGCTCATGCGTGAGGCCCGGAAGGCCTGGGACGGGGCCGAGGACCTCTCGGGCCTCGATCTCCTCGGCCGGGTGGAGCAGGTGCTGGCCCGAACGGCCCGCGTGCTCGAACTGCGTCCGGGGCGGCCCGATGCCCTGTTGCTCGCGGAGTGCGCCCGCGCGGGCCGCATCCGGGCCGTGGAGACGCTCACCGGCCCGGGGCGGCGCGAAGGGTGACGAGGAACATCTCGGAAGGCTTGAAGAGCCGCATCCGCGGTCCCCAGGTGCCCGTGCCCCGGCAGACGAGGACGTCCATCCCGTCGACCCGGTAGGGACCCGCCTGGAGCGGGTAGCGGATCGCCGACACGTACCCGAAGGGCCAGATCTGGCCGGCGTGGGTGTGGCCCGAGACCATGAGGTCGGCGCCGGCCGCGGCGGCCTCCCGGGCATCGAGCGGCGAGTGGGAGAGGAGGATCACCGGACCGGACGCGGCCCTTTCGAGCGCCGCGACGACCGCGTGGTCCGTCTCCCCGTACTGGCGCCGTGCCGTGAGGTCGTCCACGCCGGCCAGCCAGAGTCCGGGCACCAGTTCGCTCGCCTCGTCGCGCAGGACGGTGAACCCCGCGTCCCGGAGGAGCCGGACGGAACGCTCGAGCCCGGCGTAGTACTCGTGGTTCCCGGTGACGGCGAAGACGCCGAGGGGAGCGCGAAGGCGCGAGAGGACCGGTCGCAACGGCTCCACCCGCCGGACGTTGCCGTCCACGAGGTCTCCCACGACGAAGACGGCGTCGGGCCGCAGGGCCTCGATCCGGTCCACGAGGTCTCCGAGCCAGCGCTCCCCGAGAATCGTGCCGAGGTGCAGGTCGGAGATCACGACGAATCGCAGCCCGTCCCGCTCCGGGGGAAGGCCGGGGAGCGAAACCTCGTGCTCCACGACGACCGGCGGGCGGAGCGCCTGGAACATGGCGAATGCGGAGAGACCGACCGCCGCAAGGGACGCCGCGATCCGCAGCGGGCGTGCCACCGCCGGCCAGAGCCGGCCGAAACCCGTCAGGATGTCCGCGGCCAGCAGGAAGACCGTGAGCAGGAAGAGCACGCCGAGCCACGTGGAGCCGAACCAGTCGAAGGCCCGGGCCAGCCCCGCGGGGGCGGTGCGGTCGAAGATGCGGGCAAGGGGAAAACTGGTCCAGAGGAGGATCGCCGCGGAGCGCCGCGACCAGGGGCCCGCGTACGGCGCCACGAGCGACCCGACACGCCAGAACACGTAGGCATTCATGGCCGTCCAGACCAGGAGGACGGTCGCGATGAAGACCGGCATGCGGAGCGACTCGGGCATCCGGAGATCATACGGGCTGCCAGGAGAAACGCGGCCTATCGCCGGAACCGGCGCCACGCGTCCGCCGGGAAGGGGAGGCTCACCGGGAACCGGCGGGGAGGGAGGAGAGGAAGGCCGCGATCTCCCGCCAGAAGTCCTCGAACTGCGCACCCGAAGGCAGGCCGTTGTGGCCGGTGTCGTACTCGAGAAGGCGGGAACGGGGACAGAGGGCGGCGAGACGGCGCGCGCCGGCGATCGGCGCGAGGCGGTCGTAGCGGCCGTGGAGGAACAGCACGGGAAGGTCGACCGACCGGAGCGCCTCGCCGGTGCGGTAGGGACTCCTCACGAGGAAGGACGGCGCTCCGTAACGGTTCGCGAGGGAGGCCACGCTCTCCGGCGTGGACTGGAGGACCAGCCCGGCGGGCAGCGGGTCGCCGCGCCGGGAGAGTTCCGCCGCGAGGTCCGCCGCGACGCCGCCGCCGATCGACCGGCCATGCAGGACGATGCGCCGCGGGTCGATGTCCGCGCGGAGCGGGAGAAGGCGCCAGAAACCGAGCGCGTCCTCGCGGATCGAGGCCTGCGAAGGCTTCCCGGTCGAGGATCCGTAGCCGGGATACTCCACGAGCAGCACCGACCAGCCGAGCCGGTGGTAGCCGTCGACGAGCCACTCCTGGTCCTCGGCGCGTTCGGCGTTTCCGTGGAAGAAGACGACCGCCGGCGCGCGGGCCGGACCGTCCGGCGCGCGTGCGAAGAACGCCCCGGTGCGGCGGCCGGGCCCCGCCTCGTGGACGAGGGTCTCCGCTCCGCGCGGAGCGGGCCGGTGGCCCCCCGGGACCATCTGGCGGGGGAAGACGAGGCGGTCCTGCAGGAGGTACAGGGCGGCGATCCAGAGGACGTAGAGGCCGGCCGGCACGAGGAGGAAGGTGAGCATCCTCCGGACTCTCATCGGAAGCGCGGGAGCGCCTCGTCGAGGTGGGCGAGGCCGGCGGTCAGTCGTTCGGCGGATGCGCCGGCGGCCACGCGGATCCGCGTCGGGTCGCCGAAGAACCGTCCGGGCACGAAGGCCGTGTCCCGCTCGCGGCGCAGCCAGTCGCACAGCGGTTCGGTGTCCGCGATCCCGTCGAGGCGCGGGAAGGCCACCACGCCGGCATCGGGAAGGACGCAATCCACGTCCGTCCGTCCGGCGAGCCAGCGGCCGAATGCCTCCCGGCCCGCCATCGTGCTGCGGCGGGCGTGGGCAAGCCGCTCGTCGATCGTGTCGAGCGCGGCGTCCACGGCGGCGGCCACGGGCGTGGGGGGGACGACGGTCAGGTAATCGAGGAGTTCGGCGGCCCGCCTTCTGAGAACCGGCGGGCAGAGGATCCAGCCGGCGCGAAGGGACCCTAGACCGTACACCTTGGTGAAGGACGAGGTGACGACGACCGTGGGATCCTCGGCGCGGTACGAGGTGGAGACGGGGCCCTCGAGGAAGTCGCGGTAGACCTCGTCGATGAGCACCGTCGCGCCGTGGGAGGCCGCGAGTTCCCGGATGGCGTGAAGCTCGTCGTCCGCGAGGTGCACGCCGGTCGGGTTGTGGAGGTCGGTGAGGAGGACCAGGCGCGCCCCGCAATCAAGGGCGGCACGCGTCTCCTCCAGATCCAGACGGTAGCGAAGGGCCGGCCGCCGGTGGAGGCTCACCACGGTTCCGCGGAGCAGGTTCACGAGGCCGGGCAGGTTCTCGTAGACCGGCTCTTCCACCGCCACCGGACCGTCCCGCTCGAGGAGGAGATACACGAGGAGGAAGTTCCCCATCGTGCTGCCGGGTACGAACAGGACGTGGTCCGGGGGCATGCCGTACCGGGTGGCGATCCGCTCCTCCACGAGGCGGTCGCCGTCACCGGTGGGATGCTGGCGGTGACCCTCGTAGTCCCGGACCGGTGGCAGGGGAAGCGGAGGCGCGGAGGACACCGTCAGGTCGATGCCGTGGACGGCGCCGTGTTCCTTGGCCCAGCGCATGTAGGAGAAGACGGGATGGCGCATCCGGGAATGAGAACCCCCGGCGGGTGGGGAACGAAGCTTTCCGTGCTCCCGCGCCGCCGTTTCCCGGTTAAGCTCTCACCATGCGTGGGATCTCCTGTTTCGTCGCGGTCCTCCTTCTCCTTCCGGTGACGGCGGCCGCGGCCGACGGGCCGCGGGTGGCGGAAGCGGCGGCCGCCGATGTGCGCGTGCGCACCGGCCCGGCCATGAAGCACCCGGCCGTCGCGAAGCTCGCGCAGGGAGATCTCGTGCTCGTCCTCGGCGACGAGGGCCTCTGGAAGAAGGTGCGGCTTCCCGGCGGCTTCGCCTGCTTCGTCCACTCGTCACTGGTCCGGCGGGAACGGCCCGGGGAGGCGGTGGTGGACGCCGACCGTGTGCTCCTCCGTCCGACGGCGGGCAAGGAGCAGCTTCCTCTCGAGACCGTGCTGGGCAAGGGGGACCCGCTCGATGTGCTCGGAGAGGAGGGGGAGTGGCTCCGGGTGATCGCCCCGGAGTCCGCCCACCTCTACGTCTACGCGGAACTGCTGAAGGACCTCGGTCCGGCGGCGGAGTACCGGCGCCGCCTCGACGACGAGGCCTCGGCCCGGCGGGAGAGCCTGCTCTCCGGCCGGTCCCCGGAGGCCCTGAAAGCGGACCGCGAGGCGCGACAGAAGGCGCTCCGGGAGGAGGCGCTCGCTCTCGGCGAGCAGGTTCTTGCCGGGACGGGGGATGCGGCGGAACTCCGGCGGCGGATCGA
This sequence comes from Planctomycetota bacterium, assembly GCA_025459285.1. GTDB lineage: Bacteria > Planctomycetota > JAJSAM01 > JAJSAM01 > JAJSAM01 > Prado167. The sequence continues at coordinate 20,513 of JALOQY010000016.1, forward strand.
TTCCATCGCCCTCGCGGCCGAAGACGAACTGACGGGGGGGTACGCGAACGCCCTTCTCGCGCTGCTCGCCCTGCGGGAGAGCGTGGAGAGGCTCCGCCTCGAACTCGGATCCGCGGAGGCGGAGAAGAACCGGACCGCGGAGGAACTCCAGGCCATGCGGGGGCGCCTTTCGGCGGCGGAGCGGGACTATCAGGCGTCCCTCGAGAAGGCCCGGGAGCTCCGGGCGCTGCGCGAGGGGGCCTTCCAGGCGGTGGGGGTGGTGGAGGCGCGGGAAGGTGGATTCGTGCTCGTCCACGGCGACCGTCCGCTCTACCGGCTGGAGTCGGAGCGGTTCCGACTGGCCGACTACCTCGGCCGTCGCGTGGCGGTGAGCGGGCGGATGGTCTTCGCCGGTCCGGACTCGACCTCGGGCCGCCTTCTCGTGGAGAAGCTGGAGATCCTGCCCGCGGAGCCGCGGCCGCGATGAGCCTCCGGCTCCGGCTCGTGCTGTCCTTCGCCGTGGTGTTCGGCCTCGGCTTCGCCGCGCTCGGCTACGGGGCGGTGCGCATATCCGGGGAGATCGTGGAGCGCGAGCTCACCGCGCGGATCGAGATGGCGCGGGCGGTGATCGAGGCGAACCCGGCGTTCTTCCTCCATGAGGCATCGCTCCGACACAAGGAACTCGCCCAACTGGCGGCCCTCTCCGGGTTCGAGGTGGTCGTCCTGACCCGTGGCGAGGGGGCCGTGGTCGGAGCCAGTTGCCCCTTCGAGATGGCGGAGGAAGCGCGGATCCGGCTTCTCGGCACCTCGGAAGGGCGGACGGTCGAGGTGGGTGGATCGATGTACCGCGGCGTCAACGTCCGGGCGGCGGGACTGCCACTCCTCCTCCTGGCTCCCGAGAAGCACATCATGGTCGCCAAAGCCCGCGCGCGCGAGCCGATCATCGTCGTCTCCATCGTCGGGCTTGTCGTCCTCCTGTGCCTCGGGACGCTGATCGCGGGGACCGTGACGCGGCCGCTCCGGCGCCTCGCGGAGTGGGCGGGCCGGGCGCGGGAAGGAAGCCTCGACGAGGCGGTCCCGTCCGGGGGGACCGGGGAGGTCCGGGCACTGTCCCGGGCTTTCTCCGAGATGGTTTCGGGGCTTCGCCGGCACCGCGAGGAGATGATTGCCGGCGAGAAGCTCCGGTCGCTGGGACGGTTCTCCGCGGCGGTGGCGCACGAACTCCGGAATCCGCTCTCCGGGATGCGGATGACCGTCCAGCTGCTGCGCCGGTCCGCCACCGGGGAAGCCGCCGCCGATCTCGACTTCCTCCTGTCGGAGATGGCCCGGCTCGACCACTCCGTGGAGGAGTTGCTCTTCCACGCCGGGGAGCCGCGCTACGCGATGCGGGACGGCGACGTCCGGGAGGTGGTCCTCGCCACGGAGCGGGCGCTCGCGCCGCTGGCCGCCCACCTCGGAGTGACACTCGACGTAGAGCGGCCCGCCGGGGAGATCCGGCAGCGGGCCGACGAGAGCCGGTTGCGGCAGGCGCTCATGAATCTCGTTCGCAATGCCCTGGAGGCCTCGCCGGTCGGGGGATCCGTGACGGTCTCGGTCGACGCCACCGCCCGCCTCGGGGTCGCCTTCACGGTCACCGACGGGGGGCCGGGAGTGCCTCCGGAGATCGAACCGCGCCTCTTCACCCCGTTCGCGAGCGGCCGGGAAGGCGGCACGGGCCTCGGCCTCTCCAACACGCGGGCGATCGCCCGCGCGCACGGCGGCGAGGTGAGATACGAACGGCGGGAAGGGCGGACGGTCTTCGTCCTCTCCATACCCGCCGGGGAGGGCCCATGGCCCGCATCCTCGTGATCGACGACGAACCGGGCATCTGCCAGGCCCTGGAGAAGCTGTTCCGGGCCGAGGGGCACGAGGTGCGTACCTCCTCCCGGGCCGAGACCGGGGTCCCCCTGGCCGAGGCGTTCTGCCCGGACCTCGTGATCCTCGATGTCCGACTGCCCGGGATGAACGGGCTCGACGCACTGGCTCGCCTCCGCAAGGCCGATCCGCGCCTGCCGGCGATCGTGGTCACGGCCTACGGTACGGTGGACACCGCCGTGGAGGCCGTGCGGCGCGGGGCCTACGACTATCTCCTGAAGCCGCTCGACGTGGACCGGATCCTGGCCGTGGCGAACCGCGCGCTCTCGAGCCGGCGTTTCTCCGCCGAGATCGCGCTGAAGAGCGAGACGGAGGATTCGACACCGGTGCGCACCGCGATCGTGGGGCGCACTCCGGCGATGCAGGAGGTCTTCAAGCGGATCGGGGCACTGGCCCTCTCCGATGTCCCGGTCCTCGTGACCGGGGAGATCGGCACCGGGAAGGAACTCGTGGCCCGGGCCATCCACTACGCCTCGGCGCGGGCGCGCCGGCCCTTCGTCGCCGTTTCCTGCGGCGTGGTGCCGGAGGGCGAAGCGCGGGCGGAGCTCATGGGCGAGGCGGCGGCGGAGGGGCGGCCGGCCCGGGTGGGCCGCGTGGAGGGGGCGGAGGGCGGCACGCTCTTCCTCGACGACGTGACGGCGCTGCCCCCTGCGGTCCAGGTCGCCCTGCTGTCGCTGCTCGAGGAGCGAGCCTACGAGCGGGGCGGCGACGCGGTTCGGCGCAAGGCGGATGTCCGCGTGATCTCGGCGGCCAGCGGCGACCTCCGGGGAGCCATCGACGGCGGGCGGTTCCGGGAAGACCTCTACTGGGGGCTGAACGTGGTGACGGTGCGCGTGCCTCCCCTGCGGGAGCGGCTCGCGGACCTGCCCGCCCTCGCTGCGCACTTCCTCCGGGGAACGGGCGCCGCTCTCTCCAAGGAGGCGCTGCGCGCGCTCCTCGGCCACTCCTGGCCGGGAAACGTCCGGGAACTCCGCGGTGCCCTGGAGCACGCAGTGGTTCTGTCCCGGGGGGGGGCCATCCTGGCCGAGCACCTGCCGGAGGCGGTGATCGGCGGTGCGGCGGAACGGCCCGGGCGGGACGAAGAGACGATCCGTGCCCTGGTCGGTCGCGCGGTGGAGGAGGCGCCGGAGGAGGGAAGCGACCTCTACGAACGACTGCTCGCGCGATTCGAGGCGCCACTGATCTCGGCCGTGCTGCACCGGACCGGGGGCAACCAGGTGCAGGCGGCGAAGCTGCTCGGCATCCACCGGACGACCCTGAGGAACAAGATCGACCGCTACGGGCTCTAGCGCGCCGGCGTATCCTTCAGCATCTGGTAGCGGCGCTCGTACAGCTCCTTGAAGATCCGCTCCAGGCTGACGCCCCACTGCTCCTCGGCCTTCTCGAAGAGTTCGATCGCTTCGGTGTATGCCTTCAGGGCCTTCTCGCGGTGGGCGGCACGGTCGGGAGCGCCGGGCTGCGCCTTCAGGTAGTGCGCGTCACCCTCGGACTTGAGCTTCGCGGCCCGCTCCAGGACGGCGTTCAGCTCGGGGTTGGCGCTTTTCGGGATCCGGGCGCCCACCGAGCCGATGCCGCTCGCGGGTTCCGGGCCGGAGGCGGTTTCGTCGCCGTCGCCCGTGCCGCCGGCGGGAGGCGCGGTCCCGCCGCGTTCCGCCTTCATCGCGGCGCGCGTGAGTTCGCCACTCCGGAAGAAGTGGCCGAGGAGTTCGTAGGAGGCCGAGGACTTCGGGCGGTCGCCCGCGACGCAGGCCTTCCGGTAGACTTCGTAGAGGGCGCGTTCCACGCCGTCACCGGGCTCCTCGAGGGCCTTCTCCAGAAGGTAGGTCACGTGGCTCGAAAGACCGTGGGCGCGGCAGAAGCGCGCGAGGTCGAGCCACGCCGCGGCGCCGCGCAGGCCGGCGTGGCGTCGCTGGTACTCGGTTTCTGCGAGCGCCTGCTTCTGCTCCGGGGTCCGGGCGATCATGGAATCCCCGAGTTCACCGCGCTTCACGCGGGCGCTGATCCCGCCCTCCTTGCGGAACGTCACCTCGACGGGAGTCTCCTCGACGAGGTCGGCGAGGAACGGATCGCCGCCGGCGAGCTGGATCCGCGCCATCGGGGGGCCGTCGAGGGCGGCGCCGAGCCGGAGGTCCTCGAGGAGGAAGCGGAAGAGCCGGGCGCGGGCGAGCAGGCTCGATCCGCCGGCGGAATCGACGCCCGCCGCGGGGCGGGCGAGCGCCTTCTCGAGGAGCGGCACCGCGCCGGCGAAGTCGGCCTCCAGGTAGGCGCGCCGGCCCCGGGCGTACTGGTCCGCCGCGGGAACGGATGTCGGGGGAGGTTCGATGATCGAGCCCGCCACGGCGGGCGGCGGATCGGAGGGGGGGGGCTTCGGCGCGCCGGCAAAGAGGCCGACGAACTCGCGGACGAGGTCCCGGGGAGCGTCCACCAGGGAATAGGCGGTGCCCTTCTCGCTCTCGGCGGCCCGGCGGTGCAGGTAGTAGCCGCCGGTGGCGATGAGGAAGATGGCGCCGAGGGCGGCGAGCGAATTGCGGAAAGCTCGCATTCCCGCATTCTGCCACCCCCTGCGTCGTTCGCCGAACAACCGTCGGCCCCGGAGGCGCCGGCCGGGCGAGACCGTGGGAGATCGGGAGGACGATCAGTACAGCCGGGTCAGCGCTGCGCCGGGGTAGTAATGGGCGAGGATGTCGGAGGCGGAGGCGCCGGCGCGGCCCATCCCCTGGGCGCCCATCTGGCACATGCCGACCCCGTGACCCCACCCGCCGCCCGAAAGCACGAAGTCGGGGCCGGACCTCGCGATGTCGAGAATCAGTGTGGAACGGAGCTTCTCCGCGCCGAGGCGCAATCGGAGGTCCGAGGCGGCGAGAGTCGCGGGGCGGGCCCCCTCCACGAGCACGGAAAGGGCGCGGCCGCCGAAGCCGCGCCGGAGCACCGAGATCCCCGTCGCCGGGGGTGGCATCGATGCGGCGCGGGCGACGTCGTCGGCGGAGAGGCGGGTCTCCCAGCGGTAGTACTTCGCGGATCGGCAGAACTCGCACGGGACGCCGGAGAGAGGCGGGATCCCGGCGAGCCCGAAGACCTCTTCGGCGGGGGCCGTATGGCCGCCGCAGGTGGAGTGGAAGTAGGCGGGGATCGGTGCGCCGCGCCAGGCGAGGATCAGGCCGCCGGTGTCGGCGGCGGCCTTGCGGAAGATCGGCTCCGGGGGTACCCCGACGAAGACCTGCGCGGTCACGTCGTCGGCGACGTGCCACGGTTGCCCGGGCGGCGTGGACCGGAGGCGGGAGAGGACGTAGGTGCGCGAGGCGACCGCCTGCGCCCGGAGCGCGGCGAGGGTGAACCCGGAGCCGAGTTCGCCCGCCAGCACCCCGACCACGTAGGCCTCGAGGTCGGTCTCGATCACCGGCAGGAGCCCCCGGTCACCAGGTGCGAGACGGAGCGCGCCGGGGTAGGGCTTCCCGTTCACGACGACCGGCCCCTCCTCGGCGCGGATCCGCCGGGCCGGCGCGCCCGCGGCGAGAGGGAAGTCCTCCGACAGGCCGGTGCCCGCGCGCGCCACGCCCCGCCCTCCGAGCGGCTCGATGCGGACTCGTCCGCGGATCTCCACGCGGACCGACGGGGCGGTGGAGGCCCTGCGGAGCAGGACCAGGATCACCGGGGGACCTCCGGGCCGCGGGGAGGAGGGGTCCTCCACCGGGGTGGCGCAGCCCGCGGCGAGGAGGAGGATCAGGGAAAGCCGGTGCCGGTTCAGAAGAGCTCTCCCTTCTTGCCGGGCGCCGCCTCCTCGGGCAGGACCTCCGCGGCGCGCGGCGTGGCGAGCCGCCCGCGAGGGGTCTTCAGCACGAAGCTCTGCTGGATCAGCCAGGGCTCGTACACGTCCTCGATCGTCTGCTCCTCCTCGCCCACGGAGACCGCGATGGTCTTGAGTCCCACCGGGACGCCGCCGGCGCGGAGGAGCGTCGACAGGATCCTCCGGTCGACGGCGGAGAGACCGTGGGCGTCGATGCCGAGACGCGCGAGGCCCCTCTCGGCCACCGCGAGCGTGATCCGGTTTCCCGACTCCACCTGGGCGAAGTCCCGGACCCGCTTGAGAAACCGGTTCGCGAGGCGCGGGGTGCCGCGGGAGTGCCGCGCGATGCAGTCGGCGGCGTCCGGCTCGAGGGGGATGGCGAGCCGCTTCGCCGAGCGCAGGAGGATCTCGGTGAGCTCGGCGGCGGGGTAGAGATCGAGCTTCTCGTTCACCCCGAAGCGTCCGCGCAGTGGTCCGGAGAGCTGGCCTTCCCGCGTCGTCGCGCCGATCAGCGTGAAGCGCTTGAGGTTGATGCGGATGGAGCGCGCGGCGGGTCCCTGGTCGAGGACGATGTCGAGCGTGAAGTCCTCCATGGCCCCGTAGAGGTACTCCTCGACGGCCGCCGGGAGCCGGTGGATCTCGTCGATGAAGAGCACGTCGCCGGCCTCCAGGTTCGTGAGGATCCCGGCGAGGTCGCGCGGCCGGGCGAGGGCCGGGCCGGAGGTGGCGCGGAGCTCGGTGCCCATCTCCGTGGAGATGAGGAAGGAGAGGGTGGTTTTCCCGAGGCCCGGGAGGCCGGAGAAGAGGAGGTGGTCCAGGGGCTCGCCGCGTTGCTTCGCCGCCTTGATGTAGACGGACAGGTTCTCGACCAGACGCCGCTGGCCCACGAACTCGGCGAACGACCTCGGCCGGAGCGCCGTGTCGACGCTGCCGTCCTCGGGCAGCTGGCGTCCCGTGAAGACCGTCTCCTTGTCCTCGATCACGCTTTCCCTCCGCAGGTCGGCCGTCGATCGCCGGTGGCCGGTCGGGCCGGCCGCCCGGCGGATCGGCCGGGGGCATTATCCATGAAGGCGGCGACACTGCCGGCGGGAGATCGCGGGCCGGGCCGTGCCGGCGATAAAAATGTGCCTGGCACCGGGCGGAACTACACTCGGGCGCGTGGTGACGGAGCGGGACACGTTGCGCGAGGCGGGGGCGATCCGGAGCATGTTCGACGGGATCGCCCCGCGCTACGACTTCCTGAACCATCTCCTCTCCCTGAACCGGGATCGGGGGTGGCGGGACCGCGTCGTCGCCCTCTCCGCGCCGGCCGGGCCGGTCCTCGACGTCTGCGCCGGCACGGGGGACCTGACGCTCCGGTTCGCGGCCCGGGGGGAGCTTTCGGTGGGCGCGGATTTCAGCGAGCCGATGCTCCGGATCGGCCGGGAGAAGAGCGCCCGGGAGGGACGGCGGGCGGAGTTCGTGGCCGCCGACGCGCTGCACCTGCCGTTCCCCGACCGTGCCTTCGGGACGGTCTCGGCGGCCTTCGGGGTCCGCAACCTCGCCGATCTCCGAGGGGGCCTCGAGGAGATGGCGCGGGTGGCGAGGCCCGGCGGCGAAGTCGTGGTGCTGGAGTTCACGACCCCCGAAAACCCGGTCCTCAGGGCCGTCTACCTCCTCTACTTCCTCATCGTCCTGCCGATCGTGGGAAATCTCCTGAGCGGGAGCCGGGACGGGGCCTACTCCTACCTGCCCCGGTCCGTGCTCCGTTTCCCCGGCCGCGCACGCCTCGCGGCGATCCTCGCGGGGGTCGGTCTCATGGACGTCCGCGTCGTCGACCTGTCCCTCGGGATCGTGAACGTCCTCATCGGGCGCAAGCCCGGAGCCGGGGAGGGGCGGTGAGGGGATACCTGAAGCCCTCGCGGACGCTCTCGGTGAGCCTCGTTTCGGTCCTGCCGCTTCTCGCGGCCTACGAGGTGGGGCTCCTGCTCTCCGGCGCCACCGTGGAGAACCACGCGGGTCTCCTCGTGAAGCGGATGATCCGGCATCTCGGCTTCAACGTCTATGCGGCCCTCACCGCGGCGGTCTCCCTCGCCTTCATCATCGCGCTCGTCTCGAAGCTCAAGGGGCCGGAGCGGGACTTTGGCGGTTATCCCCTCATCATCCTGGAGGGGGCGCTCTACGGCATGATGCTCGGGCCGTTCACGGACCGTCTTCTGGACCTGTGGGCGGCCCTCGCGACCCCCGCCGGCGGCCGGGGAACGAGGTTCCTCCTCTACATGGGGGCGGGGGTATGGGAGGAGCTGGTCTTCCGCTTCGCGCTCCTCGGCGGGCTCCTCTGGCTCTCGACGAAGGCGATGCGGGGCCACCCGGCGGTCTTCGGGACGCTCGCCGTCCTGCTCTCGGCCTTCGTCTTCGCCGCCTTCCACCACACCGGGACCTGGGCCGAGCCGCTGACCGCCCGGGTCTTCGCCTTCCGGCTGCTCGCCGGCGGCGCGCTGGGCGCCATCTATCTCGCCCGAGGTCTCGGCGTCTGCGTCTACACCCACGCGTTCCACAACTTCTGGCTCCTCATCCTGTAGCAGCCCGTCGGGGTAGATGGTCGCAGCGCAGAAATCGTCCCTGGCCCCGACGGGCTGCTGGGGCGGGAGGGATGTGCACGCGGCGGGGCGGACTCCGGTAGACTCCGGCGCCGATGGACCAGTCGGCGAAGCGAGTGTTCGTGGGGATCACCGGAGCCAGCGGGGCGGTCTACGGGATCGCGCTCGTCCGGGCCCTGCTCCGGGCCGGGACGGAGGTGGTCCTCTGCGTCTCGGAGTCCGGGGCCAAGGTGCTGCGCCTCGAGATGGACTTCGAGCTGGACTACCGCGCGCCGGATCCGGACGCGCTCTTCCCCGGCCACGGCGGGCGCGTGATCGCGTTCCCCCCGGACCGGGTGGAAGCCCCGGTCTCCTCCGGCTCCTACCGCACCGACGCCGCGGCGATCTGCCCCTGCTCCATGGGGACGCTCTCCGGCGTGGCCCACGGGGCCTCGGGCAACCTGATCGAACGGGTGGCCGACGTGATGCTGAAGGAGGGGCGGCCGCTCGTGCTCGTGCCGCGGGAGGCGCCCTACTCCCTCGTCCACCTCCGGAACATGACCCTGGCGGCGGAGGCCGGCGCGGCGGTCGTGCCCGCTTCCCCCGGCTTCTACCACCGGCCGAAGACGATCGAGGACCTCGTGGGCCACGTGGTCCAGAAAGTCACGGATCGGCTCGGGGTCCGGCTCGAACTCGTAGACCGGTGGGGCGGGGGCGGATGAGCCTCCTCGCCCGCGCCGTCACGTACGGCCGCTTCGTGCGGTTCTCGCACACGGTCTTCGCACTCCCCTTCGCGCTGATGGGGGCGGTGCTCGCGGCGGGGGGGATCCCGGACCTGCGGACGCTCCTGCTCCTCCTCCTCGCCATGGTGGGGGCGCGGTCGGCGGCGATGGCCATGAACCGCCTCGCCGACGCGGCGATCGACGCGGCGAACCCGCGGACGAAGGGCCGCGAACTGCCCTCCGGCGCGATGTCCCGGGCGGAGGCGATCGTCTTCCTCGCGGTTGCCGCGGGCCTCTTCCTGCTCGCCTGCGGCCTCCTTTCCCGCCTCGCGCTCCTGCTCGCGCCGGCCGTGCTGCTCGTCCTGCTCTCCTACCCTTTCGCCAAGCGGTTCACCTCCCTCTGCCACCTCTGGCTCGGCGCGGCCCTCGGCCTCGCGCCGGTGGGGGCCTGGGTGGCCGTCCGGGGGGAGTTCGGCGAGGGGGTGCTCGCGCCGGTCCTCCTCGGCGCGGCGGTGACGCTGTGGACCGCCGGCTTCGACGTGATCTACGCCCTCCTCGACGTGGACTTCGACCGGAAGAAGGGTCTCTTCTCGCTGCCCTCCCGGCTCGGACCGGGGCCGGCGCTCGCGCTCTCGGGCCTCTTCCACGCGTTCTCCGTGGTCTGCCTCGCCCTTGCCGCCCTGCCCGGGGGCCTCGGCGCGATCTGGTTCTGCGGCGTCGGCGCCGCGGCGGTCCTCCTTCTCGTCGAGCACCGCATCGTGCGTCCCGGCGACCTCTCCCGGGTGAACACGGCGTTCTTCACACTGAACGGGATCGTCAGCGCGCTCCTTTTCGGCGTACTCCTGCTGGACGTCCTCGCGGCGTGATGGCCGGTTGATAGAATGGCCGCATCGGCATGGGAGAGAACCTGAACCTCGACCGGGCGGCCGCTCTGGAAGCGGACTTCATGACACGGGTTTCGGCGAGTGTCGCGCGCACGGACACCTTCCCGGTCACGGGGCGGCTCCGGCGCCGGGCGCGACGCGACGAGGACTACCCGCCGGATTTCGAGGACGAAGTGCGGCGGCTCCTCCTCGCCGAGGGGCTCCTCGCGGGGGAGGTCCCGGAGCGCCTGCCCCGCGGGGCTCGGGCGCTGTGGACCGTGCGGCGCTGGCCTCTGGTCGGCCGGCCCTCGCTCCTGATCGCGGCCGGGGTGCGCCACGCGTTCCGGGCGCTCGCCCTGTCGCTCCCCGCGCCACCGCTTCCCGCGGCGGAGGGGCTGACCGTCCTGCCCCCGGACCGGGGTTCGCCCGTCTCCGCCGTGGCGCTGTCCTCCTCGGGATGGGCCGGCCGGCCCGGGGAGGTTCCGGCCGGAACGGAGCTGTGGCTCGTGGAGCCCGCGCCGGGCGGGGGGTTCCGGTTGGCCTTCGGGCCCGCCCGGCCTCTGCCGGAGCACTTCGCCCTGGAGACGGAGACGGAACTCCTCCGCCGCGCCGCGCGCCACACCGCCGCCCGGAGAGCCGATCTGGTCCTCCACGGCCTCCCCGCGGACCGGGTCGCCGCGGAGACCGGGGTGCCGCTCATGCTCGTAGAGCGGGCCTTCCGCGATGAAGCGGCCCGTGACGAGTTCCTGCTCCTGCGGGAAGAAGACGGTACGCTGGTGCTGAGGAGGGCCTGATTGTCCATACTCGACCGGATCCGGAAGCTCTTCGGCGGGGAGGAAATCCCCGAGGAGGCCGCCCGCATCTACCGGATGAGCCGGGACGAGCGGGAGGCCCTCGAACGCTTCGAGGAAGAGCGGGGCCGCGCCCACCGCCATCGCCTGACGCTGATGGATGACGTGTCCGCGCTGGCCGAAGAGGAGGAGAAACTGCTCGACAGGGGGCGGGCGGAGACCTCCGGCGTCCGCCGCCGGCTCGTGGCGAAGCAGGTAGCGGAGGTGCGGTCGGCGGTGGAGGCGCTGCTCCATCGCGTGGACCTCCTGACGCGACGGATCGCCGTCTTCGACCGGCAGACGGGGCTCATCCGGGACCGTGCGGTACTGGCCGCGCCGCTTCCCGGCCTCGACGAGGTCGAACGGACGGCGGGCGACGCGCTGGCCGCCCGGCGGAGCTTCGAGGAGGTGGAGGCGGCCTCGGAGCTGGCCGCGGCCGTCGCGCGGCCAACGGACGTGAGCGAAGCGGAGCGGCGGGCGGAACGCGCCTTCGCCGCGGAGCACGAGATCGAACCCTCGTTCGAAGAGATGCTCGCCGAAGAGGAGGCGCGCCTCCGTCCCCGGCGATCGGACGAGAAAGCCACGGAGGCGCTCGAGGGGTGAACGGATGGGATTTCTCGACTGGTTCCGCCGTGACAAGAAACTGACCGACTACTCACCGGAGGACCTTCGCCGCGAGGAGGGGAGGCTCGAAATCCGGGAGGCGCAGGCCGTGTCCCGGCTGGAGAAGGCCGAGGAGGCGCGCAAGGAGGTCTTCCGGCAGGGACTGGCCGTGAAGTCCCCGGTCCGGCGGCGGATCCTCGCCCGGAAGTACGAGGAGAGGGAGACGGAAATCCGGCGCCTCGAATCGGAGATCTCGCGGATCCTCAAGGAGAACATGACCGTCTCCGCGCTGCGCTACCGGCTGGAGCGCAAGGGCAAGTCGGAGTCGGCGCTCCTGAAGAAGATCGGAGAGGCGGACGTCGAGGCGCTCCGCGAGCTCGTGGAGAACGACGGGGTCGGCGAGGAGATGTACCGGGAGAAACTCACGACCCTCCTCGGCGTGCTCGAAGGGGCGGAGGCCGAGGCCGACCCGCTCGCGGCCGTGGGCCGGGAGGGCCGCGCCGTCCTCGAGGTCTGGGAGCGCATGGACCAGGGCGCGATCGCCTCCGTGGAGGAGGGGCTCCGGGAGGCCCGGGACCTCGCCGGTGGAACGGTCCCCGAATCGGGGGAAAGCCAGGCCTGACATGGGGATCTTCAAGTCGAAGGCCGAGAAGCGGATCGAGTGGGAGATCACGGTCCGCAAGGGGCTCGCGCGCATCCGCCGGCAGATCGGGAGCCTCGAGCGGAACGAGCAGGGCTTCGTGGCGAAGGCGCGGCGCGCGAAGGCGATGGGGGCCGCCGACCAGTTCGCGTTCCTCCGGGCGACGCTGAAGAAGACGGCGTCCCAGCGGCGACTCCTCGAGCGGCAGCTCCTGAACCTGGAGACCGCGGTGCAGATCCGCGACCAGGTCGAGGCGAACGCCTCCTTTGCCGAGGCCATGGGCGCCGTGAGCCGGGCCATCGGACAGATGTTCTCGTCCGTGGACCTGACGAAGACCCAGATGCAGTTCGAGAAGGCGATGGGGCAGGCGCAGAGCATGGAGGAGCGCGTCGCCCTCTTCCTCGACATGTCGGCGGGAGCGATGACCGACTACGAGGGAGCGCCGGAGGATCTCGTGCCGGACGACGAGGTGGACCGCATGCTCGGCGAGGAGGCCGCCGCCGCGGAGGGCGCGGTGAACGACCGCGAGATCGCCGAGGGGCTGGCCGCCGTCCGGGACGAACTCCGGAAGGACCGGGAGCGGAAATAGCGGGGAGCAGCGGGTGCTGGACTTCGAACTGCGCAACTTCCGGCGACTGCGCGAAGAGGGCCTTGCCGCGTTCCGCGCGGGGCGCCGCCGGGAGGCGCGGCTCACGCTCCTTCGTGCGTCGGAGGCGCTCTTCCGGATCGCCTCGAAGTCCGACGAGCCCTTCCGGTCGGAGCGGAGCCGGGGGGCGCGCGAACTCCTCGGCCTCGCGAGGAGCATCTCCGGGGAAGCGCCCGCGGAGGGGGTGGGGGGCGAGGGCGCGCGCTTCGTCCCCGCCGAGCGGCCCGCCGTCACCTTCGCTTCCGTGGCCGGGCTCGACGAGGTGAAGGAGGAGATCCGGCTCCGGATGGTCTACCCCTTCCTCCACCCGGAGGCCGCGGCACGGTACGGGGTGCGGACCGGCGGCGGGCTCCTCCTTTACGGGCCGCCGGGCACCGGGAAGACGCTCCTCGCCCGGGCCACGGCGGGGGAGATCGACGCGGCCTTCTACACCGTGCGCCCCTCGGACGTCCTGTCGAAGTGGGTGGGGGAGGCGGAGAAAAACGTCGCCGCCCTCTTCGCCGAGGCGCGTGCGCGGCCGCGATCGGTGGTCTTCATCGACGAGGCGGAGGCGCTCGCCCCGGTGCGCACGGGTGACGCCGGCTCGGTGATGAGCCGGGTCGTCCCGCAGTTCCTCGCCGAACTGGAGGGGGTCGCGGGACGCGGCACGAACGCCCTCCTCTTCATCGGGGCGACGAACGCCCCCTGGAACCTCGACCCGGCGATCCTCCGGCCCGGGCGGTTCGACGAGTTGGTGTACGTCCCCCTGCCCGACGCCGAGGCGCGCGCGGGGATCCTCGCCCTCGAACTGGCCGGCAAGCCGCTGGTGCCGGAGGCGGACCTGGAGGCCCTGGCCGCCGCGCTCGACGGTTACTCCGGCGCCGACCTCCGGCTCGTGGTGGAGAAGGCCGTGGGGGAGTCGTTCCTGTCGGAGGTCCGGGGGGGCGCGCCACGCCGGATCGGGGTCGAGGATCTGCTGGCGGCGGCCCGGGAAGTCGCGCCGTCCGTGGCCCCGGAGGCGCTGAAGCGGTACGAGGAGTGGGCCGGGGCGGCGTGAGAGCGTGAGGAGGCGGGGATGGAAGCCCGGACGCGGAAGACCGGCGCGCGGTGGGTGTTCCTGCGGGTGTACTTCATCGCGTCGACGGTCGGGTGGTTCGGCGCCGGGGCGGTCTGCGCGACCCTGATGCAGAGCGGCGATCCCCTCTTCCTGATCCCCTTCGGGACGATGCTGCTCTGCGTCCCGGGCGTGATCATGATGTTCGGGCTTTTTGTGTTCCGGGTGCCGTACTGTGCCTTCGGTCCCCTCCGGCGGACCCCCTGGCCCCCGGGACCGCCGGCCCTCTCCCGGAGGGGAGGCCGGATCGGCTGGTGGTTGAGGGGGTCGTACACGTTCCACGTCTGGCCGGAGGGGATCGGCTTCTCCGCCCCGCTCCTCGGCCGGGGCTTCGCGCGACGCGAGGAGGTGCGGAGCGTGGGCCGCTCCGGGCGCCTCCGGCGCGTCGAGCACGCCTCGCCGGAGGTCCGGGGGGCGCTCATGGTCCCGGCGGAGGCGGCCGAGGCGCTGGCCCGGGTGCTCGACGCGCCGGCTCCTCCTCCGACCCCGGCCGGAACGGTCCGGCCATTCCGTCCGCCGCGTCCCGAGCGGATCCTCTACGCGCTGGCCGGGGGCTTCGCGGCCGTCGTCTATGGCGTGCTCGTGTGGACCTCCCTCTCCGCCCATTCCGCCCGGGGCGACATCCGGGGATTCGTCGACGGTTGCGGGCCGGAGGCCGTCGTCGTCGTGGACGGCATGACGCTTCCCCGCAACCGCGAGTTGCTCCCCCTCCTCCGGGACCTCGATCGCCGGCTCCCTTCCCGAGGCGGGGGGCGGCTCCGTCTTCCGGCGCGGATCATCGACGGGGCGCGCCGGCTCGACTTCGAACTGGCCCGGGTCCGCTCCGATCCCCGGTGCTGGCTCGTCTACCTTCCGACCGGGGCCGCGACCGCGTCGAACCCGATCGGCAGCTTGCGGACGGAGGTCCTCGGCCCGATCACGACCGACTGACCGATCCTTGTCTTGGCGTCCGAGCGCGGGGTGGTAGGATCTTCCCCGCGGGCGCCTCGGCGACGGCCGTGCAACCGGGGAGTTAGCGGTGCCCTGTACCCGCAATCCGCTCCAGCGGGGGTGATGTCGGACCGAGGCCATCTTCGTAGTTGGTTACCGTGCGGCAAGTGGTGTCGAAGGCCATGTCCCGTGCAACGGGGGGCCGTGAACCAGGTCAGGCCCTGACGGGAGCATCCTTAAGCGGAATTCCCCCGTGTGCCGCGGGGTAGCGTGGCTGGAGCCGGCTACCGACCGGGACCTTCTGCGGAGTGGTCGACGCGAGACGCACGGCCATCCTCGGGGCGCCCGCCCTGTTCGGGGGCGCCCGTGGAACCCTACGTCGTCATCGCCCGGAGATACCGCCCGCTCGCCTTCGGCGAGGTGCTGGGGCAGGAGCCGATCGCCCGCACGCTCGTCCACGCGATCGAGACCGGACGCATCGCCCACGCCTACCTCTTCTCCGGTCCGCGGGGCATCGGGAAGACCTCCATGGCGCGGATCCTCGCCAAGGCGCTCTGCTGCCAGAAGTCCGAGGGGCCGACCCCGAACCCCTGTGGAGAGTGCGAGGTCTGCCGTGGCGTGGGGCGGGGGGACGACCTCGACGTGATCGAGATCGACGGGGCCAGCAACCGCGGCATCGAGGAGGTGCGGACGCTCCGCGACAATGCCCGCTACCGCCCGGCCCGCGCGCGCCAGAAGATCTACATCATCGACGAAGTCCACATGCTCACGGTGGAGGCGTTCAACGCCCTGCTGAAGATCCTCGAGGAGCCGCCGCCCCACGTGAAGTTCATCTTCGCCACCACGGAGTCGCACCGGGTCCCGGCGACGATCCTCTCCCGCTGCCAGCGGTTCGACTTCCGGAGGATCCCCACCCGCACGATCGTGGAGCGACTCCGCGAGATCTGCGCGCAGGAAGGGATGAAGGCGGAAGATGGCGTCCTCTTCGGGGTGGCGCGCGCCTCGGCGGGCGGCATGCGGGATGCCCAGTCGCTCCTCGACCAGCTCATCACGCTCGGCGGCGGCGAGGCGCGGACGGAGGACCTCGAGGGGCTGATCGGAACCGTCTCGGGCCGGCGGATGGAGGATCTCCTCGCCGCCGTGGCGAAGGGGGACGATGCCGGGGCCCTTGCGGTCTTCGGCGAGGCGTACGAGCGCGGGGTGGATGCCCCGGAGTTCCTGAAACAGCTCGTGGATACCGTGCGGGACTTCCTCGTGCTGCTCTCCTGCGGCCCCGACACCGACCTCGTGGAGCAGACGCCGGACGCCCGCGTCTCACTCGCCGCCATGGCCCGGGAGTGGGGGAAGCCCCGCGTGCTCTATGCCCTCGGTCTCCTCACCGAGACCCTGAAGACGGTGAAGGCGGTGGGCGAGGGCCGCGCGCTGGTCGAGCTGGCCCTCGCACGGCTTTGCGGCATGGGCCGGCTGCGGACCCTCGACGAGGTGCTGGCGGACTTCGAGGACCTCGCGCGGCGGCTCTCCGCGGGCGGGGGGGCGCCGAGGCTCGCGGCCCCGGTTCCGGCACCGGCCGCGGCCCCGGCGCCGTCCGCCGCGGGGCCGGCTCCGCCGCCCGCCGGCCCGGCAAAGGGGCCGGAGCGCGGGCTCTTCGGCAACGCCGCCGTCCCGGAGGGGGCGCTGATCGGCGAGGAGGGCGAGAGCCTCACGATCGACCGGGTGCTCGCGGCGTGGGACGGAGTCCTCGCGAAAATCGCCGAGAGCAGCACCGCGACGACCTCGTTCCTGTCCGCGGGGCGGCCCGTGGGGCTCGAGGGGGACGCCCTGCTGGTCGGCTTCCCGGAGACCGCCGGGTTCCAGAAAGCGCAGTTCGAGGACCCGGACCGGATCCGTCTCGCCGAGCGGTCGCTCTCGGAGGTGCTCGGCCGGACGCTCCGGATCCGGACCACCGTGGCGGAGGCCGCCCCCACGCCGGTTCCGGAAGGCGCGGTTCCCGCCCCCGGCGCGGAACGCGCGGTGGGGCGGGAGGAGATCGAGCGGATCCACCGCACCCCGATCATCGAGATGCTGAAGAGCCTCTTCCTGGCGAGGCTCGCGTTCGTGGAAAGGACCTGAAATGGCGAGAGGCATGGGCGGGATGGGCGATATCGGGAACCTGATGAAGCAGGCCCAGCAGATGATGAAGCAGCGGGAGAAGATCCTCGCCGACCTGAAGGAGCGCGTGGTGGACGCCACGGCCGGCGGCGGGATGGTCACCGCCTTCGTGAACGGGGTCCAGGAACTCGTGAAGCTGAAGCTCGAGCCGGAGGTCGTGGACCCCGCCGAGCGCGAGATGCTCGAGGATCTCATCGTCGCGGCCGTGAACGAGGGCGTCCGCAAGAGCAAGGAGCTCTCGGAGCAGGAGATGGGCAAGCTGACCGGCGGGCTCGGTGGGCTCGGCGGGCTCCTGGGGTAGGACACGATGGCCCAGGGCTATTCCGAGCCGGTCGAGCGCCTCCTGTCGGAGCTGTCGAAGCTGCCCGGCGTCGGCCAGCGCACCGCCGAGAGGCTCGCCTACCACCTCCTCCGCCAATCCCCGGACGAGGCGATGAAGCTCGCGATCGCCATCCGCGACGTGAAGAAGCTCGTGAAGCCCTGCGGGGTCTGCGGGAACCCCGACGAGACCGACCCCTGCCGGGTCTGCGCCGACCCGGAGCGTGACCGGTCGGTCATCCTCGTGGTGGAGACCCCGAAGGACCTCGCGGCGATCGAGCGCTGCGGCGCGTACCGGGGCGTCTACCACGTCCTCGGGGGGCGAATCGCCCCGCTCGACGGCCTCGGTCCGGAGGATCTCCGGCTCGCCGAACTCACGAAGCGGATCGGCCCCGAGGTCCGCGAGGTCGTCCTCGGCACGAACCCCGACCTGGAAGGGGATGGCACCGCGCTCTACCTCCGGCGGATCCTCACGGGGAAGCCGGTGAAGCTCTCCCGCCTCGCCCGCGGCCTCCCCGCCGGCTCCTCGATCGAGTACGCCTCCGGCGCCGTCCTCGCCGAGGCCGTCTCCCGCCGCACGACGGTGGATTGACCGGACGATCCGCTCCGCCCCGCGCCGGACGGAGCGGGGAACGCGCGGCGGGGAGGGGATCGGGTCAGCGCCCTCCGGGCGGCGTCTCCCCTGGCAACCCGTCGCCGAGGGGCTGTCGTGCTTACGGCGACGGGCTGCCTGGACGGAGGGAGTTTAAGCAAACTCCGTGCCCGTGCTAGAATCCACTCCACGAAGCCCGGCGGGCGGGCCGATCAGGGAGCGGTGAACGCATGAGTGGCAGCAGGAACGAGCGGGAGCAGGGTCGATGAGCAACATGCGCCTCGACATGTCCCTCCAGCAGCGACCGGAGCTCCAGCTTCGCCTCGCGCCGCAGATCATCCAGTCGATCGAGATCCTGCAGCTCCCCGCGCTCGACCTGAAGGACATGATCGAGGAGGAACTGCTCGAGAACGAGACTCTCGAGGTCCGGGACGCTCCGGAGGTCCGCGAGCCCACGCCCCTCGACCGGGCGAACCGGGAGGCCCACGAGAACGAGGAGTTCGAGGCCGCGTACGACCGGCTCGAACGGATGATGGAGGACGAGGGCTCCTACAGTTACGCCCGCCGGCGGCCCGAGCTGACGGAGGATGGCAAGGACAAGAAGCTCGAGGCGCTCCAGAACACGGCCGCGCGCGCCCCCGGACTGAAGGAGAGCCTCATCGCGCAGCTCACCTTCGAGAGCGTCCCCGACCGTCTCGTGCCGCTCGTGCGGGCGATCATCTACTCGCTCGACGAGGCCGGCTACCTCCTGTATCCCCTGGAGGAAGTCCTCCGCATCGTCAACGGGAACGCGGAGTGCGAGGAACCGTGGACGACGGAGGAGGCCGAGGCGGCCATCCGGATCGTCCAGGACCTCGAACCGCGGGGGGTGGGTGCGCGGAACCTCGCCGAGGGGCTGTTCCTCCAGATCAAGGACGACGCCGAGGACGTCGATCTCATGCGTCGCCTCGTACGCGACCACCTCGACGAGGTGGAGAAGAACCGGGTGCCGAAGATCGCCCGGGATCTCGGGGTCTCCGTGGAGAAGGTCAACGAGTTGATCGAGCGGGTGGCGCGACTCGACCCCCGGCCGGGGGCGGCCCTGGCTTCGACGGAGACCTACTACATCACCCCGGATGTGATGCTCGAGTGGGAGGACGGGGACTACCAGGTGCGGCTGGAGAACGGCTACATCCCGGCTCTCCGGATCAGCCCGCGGTACCTCCGCCTCCTCCACGATCACCGGCAGGACCCCAAGGTCCGCGAGCACATCAAGAAGAAGATCGAGGCCGCGCGCTGGCTCATCG
>JALOQY010000017.1 GCA_025459285.1 Planctomycetota bacterium
CCGCGCCGGGGCCGACAACCCTTCGGGCCGGGGTGATCCGCTTCGCGGCGCGTCGTCGCTCCTCGTCGCCGACCGACTCCGTAAGGTCGACTCCTCGTCTCTCCTAGCGCCACTCGCGGCTGACCCCGGCGCGGCTCGCGGGGGATTATTGCTCACGCTCTCAGTCCGCCATCGCGGACACCCCCAGCGTGGGAACGAGGATAGCCCCGCGCTCGCGCCGGGCGTCAACGATTCACCCGGATGACGAGGAAACCCGGCGTCGCGCGGGAACCTCCGCGCCGCGGCGGCGTATCCGGATATGAGGAGGCCGATATGATGAAGACCGGTGTCCTGCTGTGCGTCGTGGTGGCGGTCGTGGCCTGCCGGCCGGAGAAGCCCGCGGTCGCGCCCGGATCGGGTCCCGCTTCGGGCTCGGTGCCTGCCGTCCCCGCGGCCCCGCCGGCATGGGGCGAAGCGGCCGGCGGGCTCGCGCTCCGCCTCGAGCTGGATCGGGCGGAGTACGGAGCGGACCAGAAGATCACCGCCACGGTCCGCGCGCGAAACGAGGGGACGGGGGAGTTGCGCCTCTTCGACTTCGCCCACGACTGGGTCTACCACGTCCGCTTCGAGAGCCTCGACGGAGGGCCGGCCTTCGCCGGCGGGTCGGGGACCTTCATCGAGTACGACGCTCCGGAGCACGTGATCCTCGTGGCGGGCCGGGAGTGGGCCCGGACGATCGGCCTCTCGGACGAGCACCGGCGCTACCTCCGCATCATCCCGGACCGCAAGCCGGGCGACGACTGGGACTACCGTCCCGCCCTGCCCGCCGGGCGCTGGCGCGCCACGATCAGCTACGCGATGGGGGCCGGCCACGCCGGCTTCTGGTCCGGCACCGCCCGCAGCAACCCCGTGGACATCCTCGTGAAGTGACGGCCCGGCGGTAGACTCGGCGCCCGCATGAGCCCGAGCACAGCGATCCTCTTCGACTTCGACGGGACCCTGGCGACGAACTCCGGGCGCTGGTCGCGCGTGCTCCTCGGGCTGGCCCGGGAGGTGGAGCCGTCGTTCCCGGCCACCGTGGAGGAGGTCCGCGCCGAACTGCAGGGCGGCTTCCCATGGCACTCCCCGGAGGTCGCGCACCCCGGGCTTTCACCCTCCGACTGGTGGGAGATCATGACCGGGCACCTGCGGCGGGCGCTCGTCACGCTGGGTCTGGCCCCGTCGCCGGCCTCCGAGGCCTCAGCCCGGTTCCGGTCGCGCTACCTCGACCCCGCCGACTGGCGGGTCTACCCGGACGTCTTCCCGGCGCTCGACGGGCTGCGCGCCGCCGGCCACCGACTGGCGATCCTCAGCAATCACGTCCCCGAACTGCCCGACCTCGTGGCCGCGCTCGGGTTCGACGGGTTCTTCGAAGCGGTCTTCACTTCGGGCCGCACGGGCCACGAGAAGCCGAATCCCGAGGCCTTCGCCCTCGCGCTCCGGGAACTCGGCCGGCCGGCGCAGGCGTGGATGGTCGGCGACAACGTCGTCGCGGACGTCCTCGGCGCCGAGGCGGCGGGCATCCCCGGGATCCTCGTCCGCGGCGAGGACCCGCGCGCGCCGCGCCGCTGCGCCGACCTCCGGGGACTGCCGGAGCTGCTCCGAAGCGGCGCGGGCCGCTGACTACTCGTCGCGGGAGGCGTAGATGCCGTTGTTCTCGTGGGCCAGCGCCGACATGAACTCCGCGCTGTGGCCCTTGAGGCCGACCGTGTGGATCTTCACGCGGCCGAGGCGGTTCCAGTCCCTCACGGCCCGCAGGATGCGGTCCGGCGAGTCGTCGGTGAGGTCCTCGTTGGTCGGCGCGCCGTCCGAGAGGAGGAAGATCGTGTCCACCGCGGGCTCGTAGTACTTGTCGGAGAGCCCCATCCCCGCCATGCGGAAGGCGGTCTCCAGGGCGCCGTAGATGTTCGTCGTCCCGGTCGGCACGAGCGGATCGATGAAGGCCTTCGCGTCGGCCTTCATCTGCGGCGTGGCGGGCACCGTCCGTGGACGCCACAGGACGATGACGGAGTGGAAGGCGACGATCCCGAACGAACCCTTCGGGTCGTAATTCGCCACCGCCTTCAGCAGTTCCCGCTTCGCGAGGTCGAGGCGGCTCGACTCGCCGGGCTTCGGCTTCTCCTGGAACTCCTGCGTGGAGTAGGCCATCGACTCCGAGACGTCGAGGATGAAGACCGTCCGCGCGGAGCGCACCGGGATGCCGTGGTAGTAGCGGTCGCCCATCGTCTCCTCGGGCTTCGGCTCCTCCTTCGGCAGGTCGAGCCGCTCGCCCCGGAGCGCGCGCTCGCGATGGTCCGCCCACCAGCGGCCCCAGGTCTCGAGCGAGCGCCCGAACTTCTGGCCGGTGATCTTCTCGAGCGCCTCCGCGCAGTCCTCCGCGAGCCGCTCCTCCTCCACCTTCATCCGCGCGAGGAGCGGTTCCACGGCGCGGTAGTCGAGGAGCTTCCCGAGGGTCTCGATCGCCGCCGACCGCACCGTCCAGTCCTTGTCGGGGAGCGTCGCGAGGATCTCGGCGAAGACCTCCTCGGCCCGCATCGTCCCGAGGGCGAGGAGCGCCGTCGCGCGCACCGGCGGCTCCCTGTCCTTCAGGGCCTTCGCGAGACCGGGGACCTGCCCCCGGTCGGCGATCTTCCCGAGGACCCGCGCCGCGAATTCCCGGACCCGGCCGTCCTTGTTCCGCAGCAGCGTCTCCTGACCGAGGAACGCGATCGCGTCCCGGTCCTCGAGGCCGGCACAGGCGGTCTCGATCGCCTCGAGCACCCGGTACTCCTCGTCCAGCGCCGCCTTCACTTCCTTCAAGTACGGCTCGGGATTGCGGCCCTTGCTGTCCTTGTCGCGGCCCGCGAGGATGGCCTCGCGCCGCGCGAGGAGCGCCGCCACCCGGTCCCGCTCGTCGGGGATCACCGAGACGAGCAGGCGCGTCGATCCCTCGTGGCGGAACGTTCCCATGGACTCCACCGCCGCCAGACGGTCGGCGGCGGTGGGCGGCGGGCTGCCCCCACCGGAGAACGTGAGCTTGAAAGTGCCCTTGAAGGACTCGAACTCCGCGTCGGGTCCGGCCGCCGCGATGGCGGCGATGAGGAACAGGACCGCGCACGAGGCCGGCGCGGGGATCGTTCGGGGTGCACGCATCGAGACCTCCGTGAACCGGCGATCATACACCGGTGGTCGCCCCGGTACGCCTGGTACCGGATCGGAGTGGAGAGGAGGGCATGCGACATGGCCCGGCGGCCCCGCCGAATCGGACCGCCGGGGCGCGCCGGCCCGAAGGTCGCTTCCGTCCGCGCGGCCGGGAGGCGAGAATCGGGGCCATGGCCGCCGTCCTCACCGTCCCGAGCCTCGATCTGCCCGAGCTCGCCCCCTACCGCACATTGAGGCGGCCCGATGAGCACCGCGCGGAGGGGATCTTCGTGGCCGAGGGGGAGAAGACCGTCCGGCGTCTGCTCGGGAGCCGCCTCGAAGTCGTCTCGGTGCTCGTGACACCGCACCGGATGGCCGGACTCGCGGATCTGCTCGGGAACCCGGGGCGCGGGGGGACCGTATACCTCTGTCCGGCGGCGGAGATGGAGCGGCTCACGGGGTTCCCCATCTACCAGGGGGTGCTCGCCGTGGGTCGGGTGCCCCGGGCGATCCCGCTCGCGGATCTGCTGCAGGACAGTGCGAAGCCGCTCCTCCTCGTGGCGATCGACGGGATCGCGAACGCCCAGAACACCGGCGCGCTGGTCCGGACGGCGGCGGCCTTCGGCGCCGGGGGACTCCTCGTCTCGGAGACCGGCGCGAGCCCGTGGCTCCGGCGTGCCGTGAGCTGCTCCGTGGGCGCGGTCTTCGACCTGCCGGTCGTCGAGTGCGCGGACCTCGCGGCGGACCTTCGTGCGCTGTCCCGCGCCGGCGTGCGCTGCGTGGCCGCCCACCCGAGGGAGGGGAGCGTGGCCCTCACGACCGCCGACCTCTCGGGGGACTGCTGCGTCGTCCTCGGCAGCGAGGACCGCGGCCCGCGCGAGGAGGTGCTCGCGGCCTGCACGGTACGCGCCGCGGTGTGGATGCGAAACGGAGTCGATTCGCTGAATGTCGTGGCCGCGGCCGCCGTGTTCCTGCACGAGGCCACGCGCGGGAGGCCCACTCGATGACCGTGTCCCTGCTCCTCCGCCGGGCCCGGATCGCCCTCGATGTCGCGCGTCAGGTGGAGGAGGCCGCGGACGGCGGAGCCCCCGCCGACCGCAAGCTCACCACGATCCTCCGGCGTCACCGGGAGTACGGGTCGAGGGATCGGCGCTTCTACGGCGACCTCGCCTTCTCCTGCCTGCGCTGGCGCGGGTGGACGGGGACCGTGCGGGAGGGCGGGCCCCTCGTCGCGGTGGGGGCCCACCTCCTCGATCACGCGGAGCCCGTGCCGGAGATCCGCGCCCTCGCCGAGGACTCGGGGATCGTCCTGCCGGCCGAGAACCGGCTTCCCGTCGGGTCGCTCCCGGAGCGGGCCGTCCGGTTCTCGGAGTTCGCCGGACGTCCCGTTCGACCGGAGGACCTCGTGCCGGAGTGGGCGCCGCGCCTCCTCGCCCCGCCGCCGGGCGCCGACCACGCGGTGTTCCTCGCGGAGCTGCTGGAGTCGCTCCAGGTCCGGCCTCCGCTCTGGCTGCGCGTCCGCGGGCGCCCGGCCGGGGAGTTCGCGGCGGAACTCCGGGCGGCGGGCGTCGACGCCGAGGCCGGCCCGCGCGCCGATTCCGTCCGTGTATCGAGCCGCCCGCACCTCGAGGAGCTGTACCGGCTGTTCGGGCACTGCTTCGAGGTCCAGGACCTCGCGTCGCAGGCGGTGGGCGAGCTCTGCGGTCCGGCGGCGGGCGAGCGCTGGTGGGACGCCTGCTCGGGGGCGGGCGGGAAGGCCCTGCACCTCGTCGATCTGCTGGGAGGCACCGGGGAGGTGCTCGCCACGGACGTCCGGCCGGTCATGGTCGATCAGCTGGCGCGGCGGGCCCGGCGGGTCGGGACGTCGAACCTGCGCTGGCGGCGGTTCGACGCCCGGAAGCCGCTCGCCGGCGAGGCGCTCTTCGACGGGGTCCTCGTCGATGCGCCCTGTTCGGGAGTAGGCACGTGGTCGCGGAGCCCCGACGCCCGGTGGCGGGAGACGGAGGAGCACGTCCGGGCGAACACCTCGGTCCAGTCCGCCATCCTCGCGAACGTCGCGGATCACGTGCGTCCGGGCGGGAAGCTTCTCTACTCGGTCTGCACGCTGACGCGGGCCGAGACGACCGGCCAGGTGGAGGCGTTCCTCGCCGCACGCCCGGACTTCTCGCCGGCCCCGGCGGGAGCGGTCTTCCGCCTCCCCTCCGAAGGCCCCTGCGGGGCGATGTTCATCGCCTCTCTCCTCCGCGTGGAAGCCGGGAGGGCGTCATGATCCTCGGGCTCGTGCTTGGCGGCGTGGCCTGTTTCGCGGTGGCGTACGTCCTCTACGGGCGGTTCCTGGAGCGGCGGCTTCAGGTGGACGGCAGCCGGATCACCCCGGCGCGGGAGCTCGAGGACGGGGTCGATTACGTGCCGTCGCCCACGCCGGTCCTCTTCGGCCACCACTTCAGCTCCATCGCCGGCGCCGGACCGATCGTCGGACCGGTCATCGCCGCCCTCGCCTTCGGGTGGGGACCGGCCATCCTGTGGATCGTCCTCGGGGCCATCTTCCTCGGCGGCGTCCACGACTTCACGGCCCTCGTGGCGAGCATCCGCCACAAGGCCCGCTCCGTGGGGCAGATGTGCCGGGACCTCCTGAGCCCGTTCTCCTACCGGACCTTCCTCGTCTTCATCTGGCTCGCGATGGTCTACATCCAGATCGTCTTCCTCGACCTCACCGCGAGCACCTTCGCGCCGGTGGCCTCGGACGCGGCGGCGGCCAACGAGGGGGCCGCGCTCGAGCTCCGCGAAGGCGGCGCCGTGGCGACGGCCTCCCTCCTCTACATCCTCCTCGCGGTGCTGTTCGGGCTCACCATCTACCGGCTGAAGCTCCGGCTCCTCACCGGCACGTTCGTGTTCGTCCCCCTCGTCTTCGCCGCGCTGTGGCTCGGCCACCGGTTCCCGCTTTCCGCGGACCTCCTCCCGGCCTTTCTCGGGTCCCCGAAGAACACCTGGCTCCTTGTTCTGCTCGGTTACTGCCTCCTGGCGTCGATCCTCCCGGTCTGGATCCTTCTCCAGCCGCGCGACTACCTTTCGTCCTTCCTGCTCTACGCTTGTGTCGGCGGAGGGCTGATCGGCCTCGTGGCGACCGGGATCGGCGGCGGCGCCACGCTGTCGTGGCCGGCCTTCCGCGGGCTGAGCGATCCCTCCCTGGGGTTCATCTTCCCCGCGCTCTTCATCACGATCGCCTGCGGGGCGATCAGCGGTTTCCACTCCATCGTGGCCTCCGGCACCACCGCCAAGCAGCTCCGCTCCGAGAAGTCGGCACGGCCCGTGGCCTACGGGGCGATGCTCGTGGAGGGGATGCTCGGGCTCCTCGCGCTCGCCGCCGTGATGGCCCTCGTCGAGAAGCCCGCCGGGCGCACGCCGGTGCAGATCTTCGGCGACGGCCTCGGGCGCTTCCTTTCCTCGCTCCACCTGCCGCACGACCTCGCGGTCACCTTCGCCCTCCTCGCGGTGAGCACCTTCCTCCTCACGACGCTCGATACCTGCACGCGGCTCGGGCGCTTCATCTTCGAGGAGCTGTTCAACGTGCGGGGCGGGGTGGCGCGCCTCCTGGGGACCGGGGCCACCCTCGCCATCCCGGCGGTCATGGTCTTCCAGCGGTTGGAGGGGCCCGGGGGGCAGCCGCTCCCGGCGTGGCTGGCCATCTGGCCGGCGTTCGGGGCCACGAACCAGCTTCTCGCGGCACTCTCGCTCATCGTGGTCTACGCCTGGCTCCGGAAGAGCGGGAAGCGCGCGTGGTTCGTCTTCCTGCCGATGGTCTTCATGACGGTCACGACGCTCACCGCGCTCGTCCAGCTCGTCGTCCAGAACCTCCTCCGGGACGGGAGCATGCTCGTGGGAATCCTGTCGCTCGTTCTCGTCGTTCTCGCCGTGGTGGTCGTCGCCGACTCCCTGCGCGTCCTGCTGCGCCCGCGCGCGACGGGGGCCGTCGCCGCGGCGCGAGAGGCCATGCTGGCGGACGCGGAAGGCCGGGAACCATGACGAAGATCGCGGTCGTGCTGGCACTCCTCCTCGGCAGCGAAGGAGGGATGGAGGTCCGGGTCGGGTGGATCCGGATCGAAGTGCCTGACGGTGCGCCGGTGACCGGGGTCTTCCTCGGGAGAGGGAGCGTCTGGGCCGGGGCGAAGGTGGACCTCGACGGCGACGGACGGCGGGAGACGACCGTGCGGCCCGACCTCGAGGGGCTCCACGCCTTCCCCATCGAGTTCGAGCGCGGCGGCCGGACCTGGCGCGTGGAACTCGGCGCGGGTTTCGTGAAGGACGACCTGCAGGGAGGCGTGTCCCTCGACTGGACCGTTTCCACCGTCGAGGGCTTCGCGTTGTTCATCAACGGCCGGGCGCGGCTCCACCGGACCGAGGCGGAAGCGGTTCGCGCGCCGCTCCGGCTCGGCGGCCCGTTCACGTTCCGGACCTCCGCCGGCATCCGCGGACCGGACCCGATCGTCCGCGTGGGACTCGAGGACTCGGCCGGCTGCGCGCTGCGACTGGCCCAGACCGGAAGCGTCGAGCGTCGCATCCGGGTGCGTTTGCTCGCGGAGGGCCGGGAGTGGTTCGCGGGCGATGCCGAGTACGGCTGAGGAGGGCCCGGCGACCTCCCCGCGGCTGTGCCCGCGGGGGACTACCGGGTCGCCTGCTCGCTGGTCCTGCCGACGTTGCTCGGGAAGATCGAGGGCGATGCGGCGGTGCGGATCGAGACCCCTCCGCCGGATCTCCTGGATCGGCATCTCACCGATCTCTCTTCGCCGGAGGCGGCGGTCCGGAGGCGCGCCGTCCGGGAACTCGCGTGGTTCGGGCGGGACGGCACCCGCATCGTGCCCGCGCTTCTCGCGCATCACGACCGGGCGGCGGAGAACGAGCGCCTCGATGTGCTGTGGACGCTGGCGAGCTTCCCGGGGGAGCTGGCTCCCCACCGGGAGAGTTTCCTGCGGATCCTCGAGGAGCCGGCCGGACGGCTCCGCGCGGAGCTGGACCTGGCCGCGCATCTCCTCGCCGAGACCGCGCCGTGGGACGAGCGGGTGGAGCGGGCCCTCGCCACGCTGCCGGTGGTCCCGGGCCGCACCCTTGATGGCGTCCGCGTCGAGCTACGGCGCTACCGCCTGCGCCACGGCCGGTAGAAAATCCGGGAAGAATGACCCTGGGTCAATCTTCCCGCCCTGCGGGGCGGCCGAGGAGGTCGATGTCCGTGAGCGCGAAGGAGGCGTTCACGTCGCGCAGGTCGGTGGCGAGGCGGAGCGCGATCCGGCCCGCCGGGTCCGCCGCCCGCGCGAGGCGGAACGAGAGCGTGCACTCGTCGCCCCACGAGGAGTAGCCGCAGGGCTCGGCCGGCACCTCCGTCCCGTCCGGGTCGGTGATGATCACCGTGTCCACGGCGGAGCGGGAGACCCCGAGTTTCAGCTCGAGGACCTGCCGGCCCTCCTCCTCGTCTGAAACCTGCTCGATGGACGCCCCGTGGGACGCCCCGGTCTCTCCGGCGGCCAGGGCAGTGAACCCGAGGTCCACCGTTTCGAAGCTCTCCGCCACCCGGCAGGTGATCGTGGCTCGAAACTCCCGGAGACCGCGCGTCCCCTCCCCGGGCAGAGGCAGTTCCACCTCGAACCAGACCGTGTGGCCGTCCGAAGTGAGTTTCGGGAAGTGGATGCGGCGGTTCCAGTCCTCGCTCGGCAGCAGGTCGAGGCCGTCGTCGGTGAGGCAGGCCTCCATGCGGCCCTCCGCGGCTTCCCGAACGGCCTCGGGCAGTTCGCCGGCGAAGACGAAGGCGAGTGACGTCTGGTGATTGCCGAACGGGGTGAACTCCCGGGAGTGGTCGGCCTCCCGGACGACGCGTACCGCCGCGACGCGGGGATTCTCCATGGGGACGGCGGGGGGGGAAGCCTCGGCGCCCGCCGCCTCCATCCGGGCGCCCTGCTGCTTCGCCACGGACAGCTCCATCTCGTAGTCGAAGAGTGGAGCGAAGGGGGGTTCCACGACCGCCCGGAGCGGACCGCCGCCGGGGAAGAGCGACGCGATGAGGGCGGTGGCCGCCGGACCTCCGCGCATCAGGATGAACATGTGGTCGTCGTCCTCGAACGCCCGGTCGAACGCATCGAGGACGGCCGCACCGGAAAGCGTGGCCCGAACCGCCCGCTCGCCCACCGGCTGCCCTCCGGAGGTCGAGCCGACCTGGCCGGGGAGGAAGAAGGTCGTCCCGCAGCTCAACCCGGCGATGAAGTTCTCGAGGAACTGCCTCATGTCGGCGTACTTCCGGCGCTCCGGCTCGAGGCGGGCCCGGAGTTCCTCGTCCGTGGCGTCCGGGGTGATCTCGAACGGCGCGGGAGCGGGCTCGCCGCTCGCGAGCACGAGCCGGCCCTCCGGGTCCAGGGAGAGCGAGAGTTCGAGCAGGCCGACGTGGAACCCCTGGCAGTGGAAGCGGACGGAGGCGAGGTCGCGGAAGTAGGCCGCCCCGGTGAAGATTACCCGGTCCCCCGCCGGGTGGGCGGCGGCGAAGCCCCAGGCCTCGATCCCGCTGGACATGGAGATCTCGTTTCGCGTGAGGGTCGCCGGGTCCGGCATCGAGTCGTCGAGAGGGAACTCCCACTGCACGGTGACCTTTCCCGATCCGTCGGGATTCAGGAAATAGGCGTGCTCGAGGGTGGTCGGCATCGGCTCCTCCTTCCCGCCGGTCTTCCGGACCGGCGCGCGCCGGATCATACGGGACGGCGGCGCCCCGCCGGGCCACAATCCGGGCGGCCGGCGGTCAGCTTCCGAAGAACGCCCGGTGCAGGGCGCGGACCGCGGTCTCCACGGCCTCCTCGGCCACGAGGAGCGACACGTTGATCCCGGTGGCGCCCATGGAGATCATCCGCGTCACCACGGCGGCCCGGCGGAGGGTGTCGAGGATGTCGGCGGCGGTGTCCGGGGAGGTCCGGATACCCTCGCCCACCACGCAGACGATGGCCTTGCCGGCCTCGATCTCCACGTCGGCGAACGCCGAAAGCTCGCGGACCACGGGGGTCAGGTCCTTCTTCGAATCCGTCGTGATGGAGACGGAGATCTCCGAGGTGGAGATCATGTCCACGACGACCTCGTGACGCGCGAAGACGTCGAAGAGCCGGGCCATGAAGCCATGCTGGAGCAGCATCCTCGTGGAGACGACGCTGATCAGGGTCAGGCCGCGTCGCTGCGCGATGGACCGGACCGCCGGGCCCTCCCCCGGCCCGTCGTCGAGGACCACCGTCCCCGGGTGCTCCGGGGCGTGGGTGTTCAGGACCCGGATCGGGATCTTCTTCTCCACCGCCGGGATCATCGTGGAGGGGTGGATCACCCGCGCGCCGTAGTAGGCCAGCTCGCTCATCTCGGCGAAGGAGAGGCGCGGCAGGCTTCTCGCCCCGGGAACGATCCGGGGGTCCGCGGTCATGACCCCGCTCACGTCGGTCCAGATCTGGATCTCGCCGGCCCCGACCGCCGCGCCCACGATGGAGGCGGTGTAGTCGGAGCCGGAGCGGCCGAGCGTCGTGATGTTGCCGTCCCGGTCCTTCGCGATGTACCCGGTGATCACCGGAAGCTCCTTCACCCGCTCCAGGCTGCGCCGGATCCGCGGCCAGGATTCGGCCTGGGGGTGGGCCCCTCCGAAGTTCCCGTCGGTGACGAGCCCGAGGTCCCAGGAGGGGATGGCCCGGGCGGCGATCCCCTCGTGCCGGAACCGCGCCGCCACGATCCGCGAGGAGAGCAGCTCCCCGAAGGAGTGGACGTAGTCAAGGGACCTCGGCGTCAACTCGCGGACGAGGCTCAGGCCCGTGAGCAGGGATTCGAGCTCCCGGAGAAGGTCCTCCACCAGGTCGGCGGGCAGGTCGAGTTCCCGGAGGATCCGCAGGTGGCGCTCGCGGATTCCCACGATCCCGGTGGCCCGCTCCAGGGCGGCCCGGGCGAGGCGGTCGAGCTCGTTCGTGACGCCCGCGTGGGCGGAGACCACGACGACCGGATGCTCCGGGAGCCTTGCCCGGACGAGCGCCGTGACCTTGCGGATGTCCTCGGCCTCCGCGAGGGAGGTCCCACCGAATTTCATGA
Source organism: Planctomycetota bacterium (assembly GCA_025459285.1). GTDB lineage: Bacteria > Planctomycetota > JAJSAM01 > JAJSAM01 > JAJSAM01 > Prado167. The sequence continues at coordinate 11,224 of JALOQY010000017.1, forward strand.
CGATCATGGCCGATCCTGACGTGGAGGGGGCAAGACGACGGGCGCGGAGTCTAGTGACGCCGCGGAGGGGCCTGCAAGCGAATTGTTGCTGGCGGAGGGGCGAGCCTCTTCAATGAGGGGCTGCTCCATGCGAGACGATCTCTTCCATGACTGGAATGCCGACGGGGCGCCCGCGCGCCCTCCCTGGTCGCCGGAACTCGACGACGAGACCCTCCGTGACGGCCTCCAGTCCGCCTCCGCCCACAATCCGCCCGTGGAGCGGAAGATCGAGATCCTCCACCTCGTGGCGGGGCTCGGGATCGGCGCGGCCGACATCGGCATGCCCGGCGCCGGCGCTCTCGCCTACGAGCACGCCCTCCGGCTCGCCCGGGAGATCGGCGGGAGCCGTCTGCCCATCGTGCCGAACTGCGCCGCGCGGGCCGTCAAGGCGGACATCGGGCCGGTCGCCGACGTGCAGCAGGCGGCGGGGGTCCGGGTGGAGGCGGCGATCTTCATGGGTTCGAGCCGCATCCGGCAGGTGGTCGAGGACTGGGACCTCGGCTACCTCCTTCGGACCACCGAGGAGGCCGTCACGTTCGCCCGGGGGCTCGGCCTCGAGGTGATGTTCGTGACGGAGGACACCACCCGCACGCCCCCGGATGTCATCCATGCGCTCTACCGCTGCGCCATCGAGCACGGCGCCCGCCGGGTCGTCATTGCCGACACCGCCGGCCAGGCCACCCCCGCCGGGGTGAGGGCGATCGTCGGGTTCCTGCGACGGTTGATCGAGGAGAGCGGGGAGGACGTGAAGCTCGACTGGCACGGGCACCAGGACCGGGGGCTCGCGGTGATCAATGCGATCACCGCCTTCGAGGCCGGGGTGCATCGTCTCCACGGCACCGCGTTCGGGATCGGGGAGCGGTGCGGGAACTGCCCGCTGGACACCCTGCTCGTGAACCTGAAGCTGCTCGGGTACGTCGGGAACGACCTGCGGCGACTCGGCGAGTACGTCCGGACCGTGTCCGCCGCCGTGGGGATCCCGGTTCCGGCGAACTGGCCCGCCGTGGGGGCGGACGCGTTCCGCACGGCCACCGGGGTCCATGCCGCGACGGTGAGGAAGGCCCTCCTGTCCGGAGATACCTGGCTCGCGAACCGGGTCTATTCCTCGGTGCCCGCGGACGAAGTGGGAGGCCGGCAGGTGATACGGGTGGGGCCGATGTCCGGCCGGTCGAACATCCTGTTCTGGCTCGAGGCCCATTCGATCCAGCCGACCGACGCGCTCGTGGAGGCGATCTTCCGGGCCGCCAAGCGCTCCGACCGTATCCTCACCGACGAGGACCTGCTGGCCCTGACCCGGGACGCCCGCCCCTGATCCTGACCTCCCCCCGGACCGGGGACGTACGTACCTTTTCACCTTTTCGCGGGGCGGCGAGGCGCTGGCGGGGGGAAAAAGTGAAAAGGTACGTACGTCCCCAAGGGGGCCCCCGCGCGTCCCCAGGCGGGGCCCGCGGGTTACTTCACGGGGGCGGGGCGGGTGCCCCTCTCGTGCTCCATCTTCCAGATGTCCGAGCGGACGCAGTTCGGGCACTTGTGGAAGCCCTCGGCCTGTCGTTTCCGGCAGATGTCCACCGAGATCAGGTGGGTGATCAGGCCCGGCGCGTTCTCGGGCCTCTGAGGGCAAAGGATGTAGTACTCGGCGTCCAAACGGTTCCTCCCGCCGGCAGTATCCTAGGCAGGGTATACGGATGGCGGCAAGGGTTTTCCCCCTGCCGGGCCCGGGGAATCTACCGGCTCTCGAGGTACTTCAGGAACTCGGCGAGGATCGAAGCCCAGCCCCCCGCGACCCGGTAGTCCTGGCTGGCGTACAGCTCGACCCGTTCGTCCCCGATCTGGTCGAAGAGCGTCTCCGACTCCTCGATCATCGGCTTCAGGATCGAGTATGCCTGCTTCCAGGATTCCTGCGCCCCGTCATTGTCGCCGTCGTTCTGGGCCTCGAAGCCCTCCTTCACGAGGCGCCGGACCTCCGCTTCGCGGGCCGCGAGGCGAGAGATGGCGGAGTGGACCCGGTCCTTCTCGGCCTGGGTGAGCGGGGCGGGAGGGGTGTTCGGCCTCGGAGCGGGCCGCACGGGCGGAGGACTGCCGGCGACCGGCGGGTTGAGGGGCTGCACCCCCGCCGGCGGCGGCGTCCGGTCACCCCCCCGGCTCAACAGGATCACGAGGAGGATGATGACCACGAGCCCGCCTCCGCCGATGATCGCCAGCAGGACCCGCTGGTCCGGTCCGCTGCGGGAGGGGCTGTTCCGGCCGTTGTAGCCTCGGTTACCGTTCCTGCGACCATAGCTCGGGGGCATCGGTGCGTCTCCGAAAGTCAAAAACCCGATTCTAGTCGCCGGAGGGCGCCGCCGGTCACGGGAATTCCCGCCGGAGGAGGGCCAGATACCCCCCGTCGGCGTACCCCGACCGGGGCCGGGTCTCCCGCTCCGCCGCGAGCGTGAGCTCCTTGCGGGCGGCGAGCAGGCTCTCCACGACTTCCCGGTTCTCCTCGGGGAGGAGGGCGCATGTCGAATAGACGATCCGGCCCCCGGCCGTGAGCCGGCCGGCCGCCGAGAGGAGCAGTTCCCGCTGGACCGCGGCCAGCCCGGCCACGGCCGCCGGGTCCACCCGGTGGCGGACCTCCACCCGCTTCGACAGGACTCCGGTGTTCGAACAGGGGGCGTCGAGGAGGACCGCGTCGAAGGGGCCGCCGAGGTCGGTTTCCGGGAGCCTCCCGTCCGCCGCGACGACCCGGATGTTCCCGAGGCCGAGGCGGTCCCGCGTCTCCGTCACCTTCCGGAGCCGCTCCGGGTCCCGGTCCACCGCGACGATCTCCGCCTCCGGCCCACCCAGTTCGGCGAGGTGGGTCGTCTTCCCGCCGGGCGCCGCGCAGAGGTCGAGGATCCTCTCCCCCGGCTGGGGGGCGAGGAGGACGGCGGCGGCCATGGCCGTCCGGTCCTGCACGGTGAACCAGCCCCGGGCGAAGCCGGGCAGGTCTCCGACCGGTCCCGGCGGGAGGGTGAGGCGGATCGCCGGCCAGGGCTCCTCCACCGCCTCGTGGGCGATCGATCGCTTCGAGAGCTCCCTCCGCAGGTCGGCGAATCGCCCGGGGGATGGCCGGAGCCAGAGCGAAGGGGTCTCATTTCCCGCCCGCAGGATCTCCTCCGTCTCCTCCTCGCCGTAGATCCCGAGCCACCTCTCGACCAGCCAGCGGGGGTGGCCGTACCGGGCGGCGAGGGAGGCCGCGGGCTCCTCCGCCGGGTCGGGGAGGAAGGGCGTGGCGAAGATGCAGAATCGCCGCCCTCCGATCGGCACCGCCCGGACCCGGTCCTCCGGCGGGAGGAGGCCTCCCACCTTCAGCTCGACGGCCCGGGCGGCGGAACGGAGGCAGCCGTTGGCGAACTTCGTGACCCAGCCCTTGAAGGAGGCTTTGACGATCTCCACCGACTCGTAGACCGCCGCCGGCCAGGGGATCCGGTCGAGCCAGACGATCTGGTAGACGCCGATCCGGAGCGCCGCAAGCACCCGGGGCTGCACCTTTTCCAGGTTCAGGCGGGAGAAGGCCACGAGGATCCGGTCGATCGTGTCCCGGTGGCGGGTGACCCCGTGGACCAGCTCCCAGAGGAGGCCCTGGTCCTGGGGGCGGAGGTGGGCGCGGGCCAGCAGGGGGCCGACGGCCTCCAGGGCGAGGCAGCCCGTCCGGTCCATCTTCTCCAGCGCATCCACCGCCATCCGCCGGGGCATGGAGGCGATTATAGGCTCCGCACTGTCGAGAATCCCTTTCACCAACGGGGCCGCCGCATCGTCTGATCAGGTGGCGAGCGAGTGCGAGTGTCGCGACAACGGATGAACTGAGTGGACCTGAGAGACCCCGAGACGATCCGGGAGATCTACCTGCGGTACGCCCGGGGGATCTTCAACTACGCCCATCGCCTGGTCGGCGACTACCAGTGGGCGGAGGAGATCCTCCAGGAGACGTTCCTCCGCGCCTTCTCCCGGGCGGAGACGTTCCACCAGGGAGCTCAGGTCAGCACATGGCTGTACCGGATCGCGATGAACCTCTGTTACGACCATCTGCGTTCCCCGCGGAACCGACCGAAGGTCTCCCTGTCGGCCCGGTCCGGCGACGGGGATGACGTTTCCGAGGCGCTGTCCGACCGCATGAAGGCGCCGGAGACCACCCCCCTGGAGGGAGCCGCCGGTTCCGAGCGCGCCCGGCTCGTCAACGAGGCCCTCATGGAGCTCACGGACCGCGAGCGCAGCGTGGTGGTCCAGCGGCTCGTGCAGGGCCTGAAGTTCCGGGAAGTCGCGAAGAACATGGGCCTCACCTCCCGGACGGTGCAGAACTGCCTGCGCCGGGCGCGGGAGAAGCTGGCCCGGTCCTTCGCACGGAGAGGATTGCGTCCCGAAGAGGTGCTGAAGTGACGAAGTGCGACAAGGTTCGATGCTGGATGACGGATTTCGTGGACGGGGCGCTCCGGCCCGGCCGGGACCGGGCGGTGCGGGAGCACCTCGCCTCCTGCGAGGCGTGCCGCGGGGAGGAGTCGGCGGCGCGGACGGTCGTTTCGGCGCTCGCCTCCCTGTCCGAGCTGCCGCTTCCGGAGGACGGTTTTTCCCGCCTGGAGGCCCGGCTGGCTTTCCTGCCGCCGCCGGCCGAACCCCGGCCCCGCGGGGGCCTTCTCGCTTTCGCGCTGCCCTACGCCGCGGGGCTCGCCACCGCCGCGGTGCTCCTGCTCGTGGTGCTGCCGCTGCTCTCCACGAAGACGCCGGCCCCCGTCGCACCGGCGGACGCCGAGATGGTCCGCCATTCCCCGGCCACCCTCAACCCCGGGGAGGAGCCGCTCCACTATGTGGTGGACGACGAGAACATCCTCCGCGAGATCCCCCCCGAGCTGCTTCGGATGCTGCGGGAGCGCCGGCTCCTCCGCTCGCCGGAGGCCCCCGTCCGGGGCGCCCGGACGGTGGGGTACGAGGGGTACTGATGATGAAACGGATCCCCGCTCTCTGTGCCTTCCTGCTCCTCCTCCATGCCGGCCCGGCGGCGGCGCAGGAGGAGAGCGTGCTCTCGCGTCTCCAGGACGAGGTCCGCCAGCTCGCCGGCCGGGCCGGCCCGGCGGTAGTCAAGGTGACCGCGGAGCGGCCTCTCCGATTCGACTTCCCGGGAGGCTTCCGGAAGGAGTTGGAGGATCTCTTCCGCCAGGGCTTCCCGCGGGAGGGGGCGACGGTGGGCACCGGTTTCCTCGTCTCGCGGGACGGGCTCGTGCTCACGAACTGGCGGATCGTCGGCGGCGCGAAACGGGTGCGGGTGCGGTTCACGACCGGACCGGAACACGAGGCCACGGTCCTCGGCGGCGACGCGTTCTTCCAGACCGCCGTGCTGCGGGCCGAGCCGCCGGCGGGGGTGGAGCCGCTGGATCTCGCGTCCGGCGACCCGCCGCCCCCGGGTTCCCTCGGGGTCTTCGTGGGGAACTCCTTCGGGATCTCCGCGAACATCTCCCTCGGGATCGTCACCGCCACGAGGCGGAGCCTGGAAACCGAGGATTATGACAACTACCTCGTCATGAACGCCGCCGTGCTGCCCGGCGACGCCGGAGGGCCGTTCCTCGGGCCCGACGGGAAGGTACTGGGCATGGGGGCCCAGTCCACGACGGGGGGGACCTTCCAGCTCGTGACCGGCGAGACCGGCGGCCCGTTCGGGGTGCGGCAGCTCTCCCAGACGTCGGGGATGGGGCTCGTCGTCCCCGCCGGCGACCTGCGGTTCGCCTTCGACGAGATCGCCGCCCACGGGCGGGTCCGGGGCGGGCGGCTCGGTATCCTGGCCCGGACCGATGAGCCGAAGGTGACCCAGGTCCTCGCCGGCTCTCCCGCCGAGGTCGCGGGCCTCGTGGCCGGCGATCTCATCGTCTCGGTGGACCGCCGGCCGGTCCTCGGCGACCTGACCCTCCGGTTCGCCCTCCGGCGCGTGCCGGTGGGGGCGCCGCTGGAGATCCTCGTCCGCCGGGGCGAGGCCGAGATGTCGCTCCGCGCCACCCTCGAGGAGGGAGCGCCGGCCTTCTCCGGGCTCCTGCCGCTCCTCTCCTTCAACGAGGGCGGCGAGGTGGTGGTGGGGCCGGTGGACGGGCGCTTCCAGCAGGCCGGTGTATTCCCGGGGGACGTCTGCGTGAGCGTGAACGGCGTCCCGGTCGCCACGCCCTCGGACATGATGCAGGCGCTGGGCCGGTCCCTCGAGGAGCCGACGGTCCTGCTCCGCCTCCGCCGCGCCGGCGGCGAGATCGACCTCCGCCTTCCGCGCTGACGCCGCCGGGCCGGCGGGGGACTTTCCTTCGGGGACCGGACGGCGCGGGCCGAGAATGCGCGGATGCGCGCCCTCATCCTGCTCTTCCTGTTCGCCGCCGGCGATGATCCGCTCGCGCCGGTCCGGGATCTCATGCACCACCGTGACTTCCGGGAGGCCGAGGCGGCGCTGCTCGAGGGGCTTTCGGAGAAGGGCGACGACCTCGCCGCGCTGAAGCTCCTCGCCGAGGTGTACCTCCGGGTGGAGGAGCCGGCCTCGGCGCTCGCGGCCCTCGACCGGGCCGCGAAGCTCGCCCCGTCGGACCCCGACGTGATCGCCGGGCGCTGGGAGGCGGGCCTCGCGAAGGACGGATGGACGGCGGAGGCGCGGCAGGCGCTCTCCGGGGAGATCGCCGCCTTCCTCGCCGCGGGGGAGGAGCCCTTCCGGCTCTCCGCGGCCTACCTCGGCTACTACCTCCTCGACGACAAGGAGGCGCGGCGGGACCTTCGCGAGCGGATCTTCGCCGCCGGGCTCGCGCCCCCGGAGGCGGTGGAGGGGGACCTCTTCGAGAACGCGGTCACCGAGCGGGACGCGCCGAAGCGGGAGACCCTCTGCCGGGAGTATCTGACGCGGTACCCGGACACGAAGCAGTCGAACCTCGTCCGGGAGGTGCTTCTCGGGACCCTCCGCGAGGACCGCGCGAAGCTCATGGCCGAGGCTGACGCCATGCTTGCCGCGGACCCGGAGAACCGCCGTGTGCGCGCGGCCCTCGGCCGGTGGCTCCTCGAAACGGCTCCGCCCGATCCGGTCCGCGCGGCGGTGGAGATCGGCGCCGCCCTCGAACTCCTCGACACGCCGCGGGAGATCGACCGGCCGGAGATGCTCGGGGAGACCCGCGGCCGCTACTTCGCGTGGCTCGGACGGGCGCGGCTCCTCTCCGGCGACGCCACCGGCGCGTGGCTGGCCCTCACGAGGGCCGCGGGACTCCTCTCCCACGACGTGAACACCTGTCTCTGGCTCGCGGAGGCCGCGGAGAAGCTCGGTCGTTCGGACCAGGCGCTCGACGCCCGGGCGTGGTCCCTCGTCTCCGGGGAGTCCCCGGTGACCGATCCGGAGGTTGCCCTTCGCGCCCGGGTGCTTTCCGGGCCGGCGCCGCGCTTCACCGACGTGACGCAGGCGGCGGGGCTCGGCGAAGCCCGGGGCAGCCGCGTCGCGTGGGGCGACGCCGACGGGGACGGCCGGCCCGACCTGCTCCTCGGCGGGTCGCAGCTCTGGCTCTGCCGGGGCGGGACGTTCGTGGCCGCGCCGGACTTCCCGAAGAGCCCCGGCGCGCGCGGAGGCCTCTTCGCCGACTTCGACGGGGACGGGGACGCCGACGTGCTCGTCTTCCGCACCGGTGGCCCGGTGCTCCTCGGGAACGACGGTTCGGGCGGCTTCGCGGACCGGACGCCGGAGGTCCTCGCGGCGACGGGCGACCTCCTCACGGAATCGGCCTCGATCTTCGACTTCGACGGGGACGGGCGGCCGGACTTCTATCTCGCGAACTACGAGCGGCCCCCGAACCCGCCCTGGGCGCGGGGCACGCCGGACCGGCTCTTCCGGAACCTCGGGGACTTCCGCTTCGAGGACGCCACGAAGCGCGTTTCCGGCGTGAGCGCCGAGCCCATGTGCGGGCGGGGGACCGTGGCCGCCGACTTCGACGGGGACGGCGACGTCGATCTGTACGTGGCGAACTACCGGCTCGACCCGGACTTCCTGCTCGTGAACCGGGGGGACGGGAGGCTCGTGAACGAGGCCCGCGCGCGCGGCGTGGAAGGAGAGTGCGACGGCGGCGCCTTCGGCCACGGCATCGGCCCGGCGGCGGGGGATCTCGACGGCGACGGCCACCTCGACTTCGTGGTGGGGAATCTCGCCCACCCGCGCTACATCGGTTTCTCCGACGTGACGCGGCTCTTTCTCAACTCCGGTCCGCCGGAGTTCCGGTTCCGGGACGTATTCCCGATGAGCGGAGTCCGCTTCGAGGAGACGCACAGCAACGCGACGCTCGCCGACTTCGACCTCGACGGCGACCTCGACCTCTTCCTCACGTCGGTCTACGTCGGGCGACGGAGCTTCCTCTACCGCAACGACGGCGGCGGGAAGTTCACGGACATCACGTACGCCGCGGGGGTGCGCGTCGACAACGGCTGGGGCGCGGCGGTTTCGGACTTCGACGGGGACGGGGACCCGGACCTCGCGGTGGGCTCGGGTTCGGGCTTCCGGCTTTTCCGGAACGACGGCCCCGGGGGGAAGTCGCTCTCGATCCGCGTGGCGCCGGGGACACGGGTGACCGTGGAGGCCGAGGGATATCGCGTGGTCCGGGAGGTCTCGGCCGGGACGGGAACAGGGTGCCAGGACTACGGAGAGGCGGTCTTCGGCACGGGGGATCGGGAGGGGCCGTTCCTCGTCACCGTGCGCTGGCCCGGCGGGAACCTCCAGCGGATCCATGACCTGCCGTGCGGCCGCTATGCCCTGACCCCGAACGGCAATCCCGAGGAGCTGAACGAAGCGAGGTAGCCCCCATGTCCGCGGTATTCGACGAACTCGTCTCGATCATGGACCGCCTGCGGAGCCCCGGGGGCTGTCCCTGGGACCTGAAGCAGGACTTCCTCTCCTTCCTGCCCTGTCTCCGCGAGGAGCTCGCGGAACTGGAGGAGGCCATCCGCGAGCAGGACCCCGCCCACATCCGCGAGGAGCTGGGCGACCTCTTCTTCAACCTCGTCTTCGTGGCGCGGCTCGCCAAGGAGCGGGGCTGGTTCACCGCCGACGACGCGCTGGCCGGCATCCGGGACAAGATCGTCCGCCGCCATCCCCACGTCTTCGGCGACGCGCACTGCGAGACCCCGGAACAGGTCCTCGAGCAGTGGGCCCGCATCAAGGAGAAGGAGCGCAACGGGGAGTAGCAGCCCGTCAACGAAAGCCCTCATGCGCGCGGAAGCCCCCCGGCGACGGGCTGCCAGCGGATCGGGCGGGTGGATTACCGGAGCAACGCGCGCCGCTCCCTGGTATACTTCTTACCGGTAAGAGTAATACTCGGAGAATGCCATGAAGGTCACGACGAAGGGTCAGGTCACGATCCCGCTCGCGGTGCGGAGGAAGCTGGGCATCGTCGCCGGCACCGAGGTCGAGTTCGTGGAGGAGATTGGTCGCGTGGTCGTGCGCAAGACCGGGGCGGGCGGTCGGGGTCGGGCCCTCGTCGCCCGGATGCGTGGTCGCGGCAGCGTGCGCATGAGCACCGACGAGATCCTCTCTCTGACCCGGGGGCCCCGTCGATGACGTCGTTCGTGGATTCCAGCGTCCTCCTCGACATCTTCACCGAGGATCCCCGGTGGTTCGCCTGGTCTTCCGGGGCGCTCGCGGACGCGGCGGATCGGGGCAACCTCGCGATCAACGCCGTTGTGTACGCCGAGATCTCGGCGCGCTTTTCCACCATCGAGGAACTCGAGGCCCTGTTGCCGGCGGACGTCTTCGAGTTCCAGCCCGTCCCTCGCGAAGCGGCGTTTCTCGCGGCCCGGGCCTTCCTCGACTATCGGCGGCGCGGCGGTTTCCGGGACCGGCCTCTCCCGGACTTCTTCATCGGGGCGCACGCGGCGGTGGAGGACGTGGTCCTCGTGACGCGGGACCCCGCGCGCATCCGCGCGTACTTCCCCACGGTTCGCCTCATCTGCCCCTGATCCGCGGGTTCTCCCGGCGTCGGTCGGTCAGTGGGGTGGCAGGGTCCAGCTCAGCCAGTCGGGCGGGGGACGGACCGCCCCGACGGCCCGGGCGGCATTGATGCGGCCAAAACCGTAGCGCTCCGTCGTGTCGTAGCCGTCCGTGCCGTAGACGCCGGATCCGACCTTGTCGCACGAGGCCCGCATGAGCCGGCGAAGTTCGCTGACCGACAGGCAGGGACGCTTCGAAAGCACGAGCGCCGCGACGCCCGCGGCCACGGGAGCGGCGAAGGACGTCCCGCTGTTGTAGTCGGCCATGTCCTCGCCGCGCGGGTCCGCCATGAACACGCTCTCGCCAGGTGCCACGAACTCCGGCTTCGGGCCTTGACGAAGGGCCATGTCCGACCGGTCGGTCGCCCCGATCGTCAGGACTACGTCGTGTTCCGTGGCGAAATCAACGGGGAACCCGCTCTGGTCACCGTCCAACTTCCGATGCGGAGCCGCATAGAAGAAGGGTATCCCCAATCCGTCCCGACCCTTGGACAGATCGCCGAGAGCGGTCTTCACGCAATCGGCCGAGCCGGGCTCCAGTCCTCCCAACTTCCGGCTGAAGGAGATGACGTCGGCACCCCGAATCCTGGACGGGGGGACGGCGGGAAACTGGTAGCAGGCGGGGAAAGCCGCATAGTGCAGAGCCTTCGCGATCCCCGGACCGGAGGCCCAGGACTCGATCGCCACCAGCAGCAGACTGGCTTCTGGCGCAGCGCCGCAGATGCGGCCCGCCGCAGCCCCCGGTGCGGCCGCGTTGGAGGCGCAGGGGGTACCATGAGGGTTCTTTTCATCCGAGGGCATCGCCACGCATCCGATACTCACCGACACGGACTCCGGCCCGGAGTGTACGGTCGCCGAGTGGCTCAGCACGGCGCGCAAGAGGTCGTTGTGCTTCCATCGGAACCCGCAGTCCACGACCGCGATGCACATCCCCTTTCCCTTCGTGAGGGTCCACGCCTTCTCGACCCGGATGTCCGCACCCGGCTTGCCTGCCCGCCCAGTGCCCTGACTCTGCCCGGTGTTGTTCCACTGCCACTGCTCCTTGTACTCGCTGGCATATCCACTCACCGTCTGCGACGGAGGCAGGTAGCAGAGGAACTCCGGTCGGCAGGAGACGATGTCTGCTCCGAGACGTGCCTGAATGCGATCGGCATGCGCGACCGGCTCCTGACCACGCGGCACGGCAAGGGAGAGCGCACAGGGGTGCCAGAGGTAGCGTTCCACGACTTCGTGTCCTGCGGCACGCGCGCGATCAACAGCCTCGCGAGGGGAACTTCCCGCGTCGAACAGCACGGTGACACGGCCGGTGGCGAGCACGAGAAGGCCGTGCGGATCCCCGTAGATGCGGAGAGCCTCCGGAGCCTCGGGCGGACGACGACCGGCCTCGAGGTCCTTCGCGACCTCGCCGGAAGGCTCGATGAGGCGCCAACCGCAGTCGAGCAGCGCCCGCCCGGCATGCCCGGACAGGCCGACGGTATCGGGGTCCGCCTCCGAGCCCAGATCGCCGATGGCTGAAGGAGGCCGGCGCGGTCCCTTTCGTAGTGCCCATGTCCCCTTGATCCACTCCATCCGCGTCTCCCTCTCCGGATCTCCTCCGACGATCAGAACTGAAAGGTGAACTGCTCGGGCCAGTGCAGAGGATTGTTGGGGGGAGTGTCGGGGGCCAGTTCCTCCTCGAGGCGGCTGTATAGGAGAACCGTGACGGTGTAGTTCGCCGGAGAGCCGGGGACCGTGCCCACGGCCACGTCGACCTCCTCGACTCGCTCGCCGACGAGGGGCGCCGGAGGGATGCAGAGCGAAACCGGGATGGTCGCCGGGATGCCGGGCAGAGCCACGACTCCCCGCGGCAGGTCGAGATTGAAGTCGACCTGGACCTGCATGACATCGGTCGCCACTACATCACTGG
>JALOQY010000253.1 GCA_025459285.1 Planctomycetota bacterium
CTCGCCATCTTCCTCGTGATGGTCTTCTCCTGGATCACCGAGAAGGACCTCATCAGCAAGTGGGTCGGCGTGGACCTCGGCATCGGCGTCCTCGCCATGATCGGCGCCGTCGCCTTCATTCTCGCGGGCATCGTGAACTGGAAGGACTACCAGACCCGCGTGGACTGGGGGGTGATCTGGCTCTACGCCGGCGCGATCATCCTCGGCCGGGTGCTGCAGCAGACGGGGACCGCGTACTGGCTGGCCCGCGAGATCGTGGCGGCGGTCGCGCCGCTGGGTCTCGAGTCGGGCTCCGGCCTCATCGCGCTCGGGGGTACGGTCACGGCCTGCATCACGCAGCTCATGGCCGACGGTCCGGCGGCGGCATGCGTGGGGCCGGTGACCCTGAACATGGCGGCGGTGGCGAACCCGGGCACGATGGCGATCCCCTTCATGGGCCTCGCCACGGCCTGCGCCGCGTCGATGGCCTACCTGCTGGTCATCGGCACTCCGCCGAACGCGATCGTCTACGCGTCGGGCTACCTCCGGATGAAGGACTTCCTCCGGGTCGGCATCCCGTGTCTCCTGTTCGCGATCGTGCTCCTCATCCTGATGACGACGGTGTACTGGCCGCTCCTCGGCTTCCACGGACTGCCTTCTTACTGACGGAGGTGCGACGATGGATGCGATCCGGGTCCTCCTGGTCGATGACGAGGCCGAACTCCGCGAGTCCACCGGAAAGGTCCTCGCGCGCCGGGGCATGGTCGTCCGCGGGGCGGAGAGCGGTGAGCGGGCACTGGAGATGATCGCCGCGGAGCGGCCGGACGTCGTCGTGCTCGACCTCCGGATGCCGGGCATGGACGGCATCGAGACGCTCGCGAGGATCCGGGAGACGCACGGGGCGATCCCGGTGATCATCCTCACCGGTCATGGCGACACCGGGAACGCCCTCGCCGGGATCAACCTCGACATCCACGACTTCCTCCAGAAGCCGGTGGACGCGGACCGGCTCGCCGAGAAGATCCGGTCGACGGTGGGTCCGGCGCATGACCAGCCCCTGCGCGAGCGGACGGTCCGGGACCTCATGATCCCGCTCGAGTCCTACCGGAAGGTCCATGCCGACGAGAGCCTCCGCGTGGCACTGGCTGCACTGAAGGAGGCTGCGGAGTCGAAGGTCGTGGGACGGCACGCCGAGATCGGCCACCGGTCGATCCTCGTGATGGACCGGAAGGAGAAGCTCCTCGGCGTGCTGCGCCGGCTCGACGTCCTGCGAATGGTCGAGCCTTCGTTCCTCCGGGACTCCCCCTACACCACGTACTTCACGGGCATGTTCCTCGCCCAGTGCAAGACCCTCGCGGACCGCCCCGTGGGCGAGTTCGTGAAGGAGGAGGGACTGGTCACGATCGGCGAGTACACCCCGCTGATGGAGGCCGTCGCGCTCATGGCCCGCCACGGCCTCATCAACCTGCCCGTGCTCCGCGACGGGAAGTGCGTGGGGATGCTGCGCGACTCCGACCTCTTCCACGAGGCGCTTCGCCTGGTTCTGGGCTAGCCCGTCGCCGGCGGCCGACGACGGTCAGTCGAGGAGGCGGAAGGAGGCGAGGATCGACTCGTGGTCGCGGCGGACCCGCGCCGTGGCGCCCGTCTCGATGCCGGCGGAGATCGTGTAGAGGATGCCGTTGTGTTCGAAGACGATGTTGCGCCAGCGGACCACCCGGCCATCGGAGAGGATCCCCGTCGCCTCGTGGCGCACGGCCTTCACTCCCGCGAAGCGCGCGGCCTTCCCGTACTCGGCGTCCTTCGCCTCCCGGAGCGATTGCTCCATCGTCCGCCGGACGCGGTTCGACTGCTCCTCCAGCGTGCGCGGCTCGCCTTCGAGGACGGCGTGCGTCAGGACGTCCACCCACGCGAAACCGGCCTCGTCCTTCGGCCCGCGCCAGAGGACCTGGGCGGCGCTGCCCGCGGGCCGGGTGATCGGGAAGCGCCCGGCGTGGGGCACGGCAAGCCGGAACCGCCAGCTCTCCGACCGGTACTCCACGGCGTCCGGCGCGGGCAGGAGAGGCAGCGGGCGCCAGTTCCCCCGGGAGTGCCGCCACCACTTCTGCCAGGTCTCGTCGCTGCGAAACGGGAGTCCGGTCAGATCCACGAGAGACTCACGCGCCTCGGCGGCGAGGGGTCCGCCGAGTAGCGAGACGAGACACTCCACGGATTCGCGAGCGGGCAGCCGGCCCAGGGCGTCGAGACAGGCCTCGGCCAGACGCGGATCGGCGGTGGCCGACTGCCGGGCGATGCTCGCGACCTCCCCGGCGGAGGCGGCATCCTCCGAGGCTCCGAGTGACGTAACCACCGCCGCCAGCATCGCGGGGTCCTTCGCGAACGTCCGCAGGGAAGCGCGCAGCGCGGCGAGCGACGGCGGGTCCCGGCGCCCGCCGAGAGCGGCGACAGCGGCCGCCCGCACCTCGGCGTCGGGGTCGCCGAGTGATGCGGCCAGCGCGGCGGACACGGCATCCCCGGAGACGGGACCGAGCGCCCGGGCAGCCTCGATCCGCACCGCCGGATCCGGGGATCGCAGGGCCTCGAGGAGTTCCGCCGGATCCCCGGACGCGAGCCACGGCAGAAGTACGAACAGAAGGCTCACGCGTCATCCTCCCGGGCCCGGCCGGCGACCCGTACCGGCCGGTTGCCGTGGAAGCGGTCGCCGTGCCCGAGGAGCCGGACCTCCACCGGCGCGCGGGGGGGGCGGAGGATGCGGGCGAGAATGCCGGGACCGGCGCCGACGACCATGATCCGCGAGAGGGTGGCTTCCGGCATCGCCGCTATCCGCGCGGCTTCTTCCCGATCTCGAAAGCCTTGCCCAGTCGCTTGCCGATCCCGTGGTAGGCGCGCGGGCCGGCGAGGAAGACGAAGGGCCGGAGTTTCTCGATGTCGGGATGACCGTCCGCGCCCAAGGCCGCCTCCGAGACCTTCACGTCGAGGATCTCGCCCACGAACAGCGTGTGGAGCCCGATTTCGAGCTTGTGGCGCACCCTGCACTCGTAGACGAGGGGGAACTCCGCGACGTAGGGAGCGTCCACGAGCGCGCTCTTCGCCGGCGTGAGCCCGGTGTCCCGGAACTTGTCGGTCTCGCGCCCGGAGGCGATCCCGAAGTAGTCGGCGGCGACAACCTGGGTCTCGGAGGGCACGCTGACGGTGAAGTCGCCCTTCCCGTCGAGCGAGGCGTAACTGTGGGTGGCCTTGCGCAGGGCCACCGACAGGCAGGGGGGCTGGGAGCAGCAGATGCCGCCCCAGGAGACGGCCATGCCGTTGGGCTTGCCGGCGGCGTCATAGCTACCGACGATCCAGACCGGCGCCGTGTAGACGAGGGTTTTCGCTCCGAGGGATTTCACGAGGTCTTCCTCCGTTTCGTGCGGCGGGAAGGCGAACTCCTCTCCCCCGCCGCGATTGATACCGCGATTTCGAGGAGCCCGGCGAGGACGGTGAGGCCGTAAAGACCGAGGCAGAACCAGAGGACCGTCGTCGGCCGGGTATCGAACAGGGCGGGATTCCCGTACTTCACGCCGAGAGCGGTCAGAGTGGCTCCCGCTCCGACCAGTGCCAGCAGCACGAGCGCGGCTCCCGCCGAACGGCGCCGGACGGCCCGCGCCGCCCCGACCGCCCCCGCCACCAGAAGGAAGGCCGGGATCGCCGCCCCGAGCCAGAACCACGGCTTCGACTCGACAGCCTCGCCGGAGAGGGTGACGAGTCGGATCGAGACCTCCCCCTTCGCGAGCTGGATGCCCGTGGCGGTGTCGACCTCGACCCCGAGACCGACAACCCGGACCCAGGGGAGGGCGAAAAGGCCGGCCAGCGCCGCCCCGGTCACGATGGCGAGGGCGCTGCCCGGCCGGGCGAGGATCCGCTTCAGCATGCGCCATTTGTACGCGATCCGGCCCGCGGGACCAAGACCACGGTACCGGACTCACCGGGACCGGCGGGATCCCGGGGCCAGAAATCCGAGATTCACCGCAACCTGACAACCGGATCCCGGTTCCAGCTCATGGCTCAGTCCATGCATGGTGTCGGATTCTGCCTGGGAGGCATACATGAAGTTCGCCATTCGCATCGTCGCCCTCGGGGTGTTCCTGCTCGCGTTCGCGGGCGAGTCCTCTTCCTTCACGTACAAGCTGCACTTCAGCTTCACGGGTACCTCCAGCAGCCAGTACCTGGGGTACTACGGGTCGGTGGCCAATGCCGGCGACATCGACCAGGACGGCGTAAACGACGTCGTCGCAGGGGCTTACAATGGGCGGTATGTGGTCGTCCTCTCGGGAGCCACCGGCTCCCGCATCCACATGATCTCCGGCTCCTACAGCTACTTCGGCATGTCGGTCGGGGGGGGCGGGGACGTGGATGCCGACGGGGTCCCCGACATCGTCGTCGGCTGCTACGCCTCGTACCGGGTCGAGGTCTACTCGGGGGCTGATCTGGCGAAGCAGAAGTCGACGGTGCTGTACTCGTTCACGAACTCCTACATCGGCTACCTCGGGGTGATCATCCCCGGCGACATCAACCAGGACGGATACGCGGATATCCTGTGCGGCGGCTACTCCTCCTACGGCCCGAGGCTTTACTCGGGCAAGGACGGATCGCTGCTGAGTGCCATGACCTGCCCCACGGACGTCAGCAACTACTCGTCCTACTTCGGCATGTCGGTCGGCGTGGCGGGGGACGTCAACAAGGACGGCTATCCCGACATGCTGCTCGGGCACTACTACGCCTATTCCTCTTACTCCTACGAGGGCGCCGTCCACGTCTTCTCCGGGAAGGACTACACCCGGATCTACACACGCCTCGGTGGTTACTACTACGACTACCTGGGCTTCTCCGTGGCCAAGGTGAAGATCGGTGACGCGGACGGCGACGGCTATGACGACTTCGCCGCCGGGGCCTACGGCGGTCCTTCGCAGACCTACGCGGGATACGTCCGGGTCTACTCGGGGAAGACCGGCAACGTCATCTCCACGCACAACGGCAAGAACTCCTCCGAGTACATGGGGTACTACAACAGCGTTTCGGGGATCGGCGACATCGACGGGGACGGCCTCGGTGACGTCGTGGCCGGCGGGTACTACGGGTACAACTCGAACTACGTCCAGGCGGGCGTGGTCCGGGCGTACTCCCCGAAGAACAACAAAGAACTCATCGAGATGGGCGGGACCAACGCCTACGACTATTACGGCTGGGGCGTGGCCGGGATGGGGGACCTGAACGGCGACGGCATGGGCGACCTCGCGGTCTCCTCCCCGGGCTCCAACTCCTATGCGGGCACGATCTTCGTCTACGTCACACCCGCGCCTTCCGGCACGGTCGTGATCGAAGGCGGCCTGATGGCCACCGCCATCACGGACGTGACGTTGTACATGACCTGGAAGGCCGGCGACCCGAAGGCCACCGTGACCCAGATGCGCGTGCGCGAGGCCGGCGGGACCTGGGGCTCCTGGGTCAGCGTCGCGTCGAGCCTGGCCTTCACCCTGAGCGATGGTGAAGGGCAGAAGACCGTGGAGGCCCAGTTCAAGGACTCGGCCGGACTGACCTCGAAGATCCAGAGCGACACGATCTTCCTCGACCAGTCCCCCCCCACCGGATACATCCGGGTCGCCGGGGGAGCGGTCTGGACGAACCAGACGGTGGCGCCCGTGAACTTCTACTTCACGGACTCGATCTCCGCCGTGCAGTCCGTCCGGCTCCGGCAGAAGGGCGGCACCTGGGGCGCCTGGTCCACCAACCCCGACACCGGCTCGGTCAACCTGAGCGGGGCGGACGGGATCAAGGTGGTGGAAGCCCAGGCCCGGGACTTCGCCGGCAACGAGTCGGCCGTTGTGGAGGACTCGGTCAGCCTCGACACCCAGCCTCCGGCCATGGGCTCGATCGTGCTCGACAGCGGCGCGCCGTACTCCAAGGACTGGACGGTGCACGCGGTCTTCTCCGCCGCGGACAACCCCGGCGGATCCGGCATCGCGGACATGAAGCTCCGCCGGTTCGACGAGATCAACTGGCGGCCGTGGCAGCCGTTCGCCACGGAGCTCGACCTGACGCTGAACGCCGGCGAGGGGACCCGGGGGTTCTTCGTGGTCTTCCGCGACACGGCGGGCAACCAGTCGCGCGAGTTCTACGACTCCGTCGTCATCGACGTCTCTCCGCCGACGGTGATCGAGATGTCCGTATCCAGCCAGTACCCGTACTTCGTCGCGGGGGAGATGATCCTGGTGAAGGTCTTCGCCCGGGACAACGACGACGGGACGGGCATCAGCGTCCTGCGGGGGACCTTCGACGGCGGGGCGACCTACACCGACTGGGTGCCTTACAGCACGGTCGGCACGGAGATCCTGAGCCCCGCGCGAACCGGCTTCCAGAACCTGCGGGTCCAGTTGCGTGACAACGCGGAGAACCAGTCCGGTCTCTCCGAGCCGGTGACCGTGTATCTGCTCACGGCCCTGCCCCCCTACCTCGGGATGAGTGGTTCCTTCAACGGGACCATGTCGGACGCCAACGACCTCGACGCCATCGCGCTCGACCTCCTGGGCGGGGACGTCGTGACGCCGAAGCTGAAGGCCAAGTCCGCTGTCAAGGGGCAGGCCCTGCCGATCGTGGTGAGCCTGCTCCGGCCTGATGGCACGATGGCCAGAGTCGCGCTCGGCGAAGCCATCACGATCCCGGCGGACGGCGCGGGCCGCTACCTGTTCGAAGTGACCCAGACCGGTCCCGGCAAGGGCCCCGGCTCCTACGGCCTGAGCGTGTCGGTGAAGCGCCCGAAGAAACTGATCAGTTACGCGCGGACGCTGGCACCGAACTCGGACGGCGAGGTGGAATTCGTGTTCTGGGGTTCCGAGGGAACCCTGTTCAACGCCGGCCTCAGGGGCGGTAGTGTGATGCCGCAGACCGTGGAAGTACGGGGGCCGGAAGGCGCGGTCCCGTTCTTCGCGGAAGGTGTCCCCGGCTCGGTGAAGCTGACCGCCGTCTTCGAGCAGCGCGTGGGACTCTATCGGTTCGTCGTCCCGGCCAACGGCCCGGTGACGATGACGATGAAGAACGCGCCT
>JALOQY010000254.1 GCA_025459285.1 Planctomycetota bacterium
GGACCGGAGACCGGAGGCCGCCGTGCCCGTGGAACGCCTCGACCCCGCGGACCGGGAGACCGTGCGCCGGTACTTCGACCTCCTCCGGGGGGCCCGATGAGCGAGGCCGGCCGGCTGTTCGACGACCCCGACTCCCTCCGCTGGCTGGCGCGGCTCGACCTGCTCGCGCGCCAGGTCATCTCCGGGGCCCGACGCGGCGAGCACCGGAGCCGGCGGCGCGGCGCGGGCACCGTGTTCTCGGACCACCGCTCCTACAGCCGCGGCGACGACCTCCGCTACGTGGACTGGAACGTCTACGGGCGCCTCGGCGCGCTCTTCCTGAAGGAATTCGAAATCGAGGAGAGCGCGAATGTCCTCCTGCTCCTCGACCGGTCGCTTTCCATGGACTTCGGCGAGCCGGCGAAGCTCCTCTACGCGAAGCGGATCGCCGGAGCGCTCGGCTTCATCGGTCTCTGCCACATGGACCGCGTGGAGGTCCTGCCCCTTCCCGCCGGCGAGCCGAGGGCCTTCACCGGCCGGCGCCAGGTGCCGGCGTTCTTCGAGCACCTCCTCTCCCTCGAGGCGAAGGGCGGGACCGACCTGCTCTCCGGCGTCCGGGCCTACCTCCCGCGCCTGCGGCGGCGCGGGGTGGCCGTCCTGCTCTCGGACCTCTGCGACCCCGGTGGCTTCCGGCCGGCGCTCGAATTCCTGCGCCACCGGCGACACCGGGTCTTCATCGTCCAGGTCGTCGCCCCGTGGGAGTTGAAGCCGGAGATCTCCGGAAACCTTCGCCTCGTCGACTGCGAGGACGGGACCCGCCTCGACGTACGGATGACCGATGACCTCCTCCGGGCCTACCGCGAGGCGTTCCGCCGGCTCTGCGCCTCCGTCGCGGGCTATGCCCTCCGGCACGGAGTCGGCCATGCCCGGCTCCGCACGGACCGACCGGTCAGCGAGGCGGTCCTGAGCCTCCTGCGCCGGGGGGGAGTGGTGCGGTGAACTTCGGCCGCCCGGATCTCCTGTGGCTTCTCCTGCTTTCGATCCCCGTCCTCGCCCTCCATCTCCTGCGCCGCCGCCGGACGCGCTTCCCGGTGCCGAGCCTCCTCCTCTGGCGCGAGGCGCTCGCCCGGTCGCCGCGGCGGTTCGGGTTCCGGCGGCTCTCCGGCCTCCTGTCGCTCCTCTGCCTCCTCGGGGCGCTCGGTGCGGGGACGCTCGCCGCGGCGGACCGGTTCGGCCCGGATGGAGGGGGAGCGGTGGGAGCGGGCGGTGGGCCTCGCGGCGGAAGAGGTCCGGCTCAAGGCGCCCGGTGACCCGGTCACGCTCCTCCTGGCCGCCGAGCGACCGCGCGTACTCGCCGGACGGGAGGTTCGTGCCGACGCGGTCCTCGGGGCGCTCGCGGCCGCACGGCCGGCGCTCGTGACCGACGGGTTCGAGGCCGCGGTCCCGGCGCTCCGCGCGGTGGTCGCGGAGGGAGGCCGGGCGGTGGCGATCGGTGTGGGGCCGTCCGTGCCGGAGGGGATCGTCGTCCGCGAGGCGGGGGGCGCAAACGCGGGGATCACGGCCTTCGCGGTGCGGGTCGACGGCGGCGAGGTCCGGGCCCTCGTCCGGACGGCGGGTGCCGGGGCGGGGGCGGAGATCGTCGCCCGTCTCGGCGGCGAAGAGGTGCGGGCGCCGGCGGCACGGGAGATCGATCTCCGGCTTCCACGGGGCGGCGGAGGCGTTCTCCGGGTCTCGCTCCAGCCGCCCGTCGGGCCGTCCTTCGACGACTCGGTGGAAGCATGGGTGGCCCCGGCGCCGTCGCTCCGGATCGGCGTGGCCGAGGAGGGCGGAGCCGATCCCTTCCTCGCGGCGGCCCTCGGTGCCGCCGGAGAGATCGTCGACCGATCCGGCTCCGGGGTCTTCCCCCTCGGGCGCCTGTCCGAGGCCGCGGGCGGATTCGACGTGCTCGTGATCGCCGAAGGGAGCGTTCCCGACGGTCTGCCCCGCGGGGACTTCCTCCTCCTGACGCCTCCGCCGGAATCGCTCGGGTTCCGGCCGCTCCCCGCCGCGGAAAGCGCGCCGGTCTTCGAGGTAGGGGGGTTCCATCCCGTGACCCGGGGCGTCGACGCCGCGGAAGTCCAGGCCCTCGGGGCGACGCCGGGCGCCCTGCCCCCGGAGGCCGTGCCGCTCCTGACCCTGCCCGGCGGCGCGGCGGCGGCGGCGGGGGAGCGCGAGGGTGTCCGCTACGTCTGGATCGGGCTCGTCCCGGAGAACTCGACCCTGGCGGTCACGGGGGCCTTCCCGCTGCTCGTCCGGAACGCGCTGGAGTGGTTTCGCGCGCTGCGGACCGGGCCGCTTCCGCCCTGCGCGGCCCTCGGGGAGCCTCTTGCGCCCGCGGTGGTCCTCGCCCCGTCTCTCCGGGCCGTGCTCTGCGAGGGGCCGGGACCGGAGGAGCGGGCGGTGGTGGTCGTCGAGAACGGTACGTTCGCTTTCCTCGCGCACTCGTCCGTGGAGGGAGAGGTCGCGGTGCGGATCGGGGACACCGTGCACCGAACGTGGTTCAACGCGATCCTGCCCGGGGAGACCGAGGCCGCGCCCGGACCGGACCGGGAGCAACCGCCGGAAGACCGGCGCCGCCACCGGGACACGGAGCGCCGGTTCTGGCCCGCCCTGGTCGCCGCGGCGGTGGCCTTCCTGCTCCTCGAGTGGCTCGTGGTCCGCGGTTGACCGCCCGCGGGAACCGGGGACGATTTCGGCAATCTGGTTCTCCGCACCCCGGGCTGCTAGAATTCCCCTCAGACCCCGCCGAGGGGCAGCTTTTTTTTTTTGAGCACCGTGCGTGCTCCGAAAGAGGTCGCCCCATGTTCGACCGGATCCTGGGGGAGGGCATCACCTTCGACGACGTCCTCCTCGTGCCGGCGTTCTCCGATGTGCTCCCGACGCAGGTTTCGGTGGTCTCGAAGTTCACGAGGAACATCGAACTCCGCATCCCCGTGGCCTCCGCGGCGATGGACACGGTCACGGAGTCGAATCTCGCGATCGCGCTCGCCCAGCAGGGCGGTATCGGGATCATCCACAAGAACCTCTCGATCGACGAACAGGCCCGCCAGGTCTACCGCGTGAAGCGGTCCTTCTCGGGGATCATCTTCGATCCCATCACGATGCGGCCCGACGCCACGATCGACGAGGTGCGCAGCGTGATGGAACGCCACCGCATCTCCGGGGTCCCCATCGTGGAGGGCGAGCGGCTGGTCGGGATCCTCACGAACCGGGATCTGCGGTTCCAGAGAGACGGCTCCAAGGCGGCCCGTGACGTGATGACGAAGGACCATCTCGTGACGGCCACGCTGGATGTGACCCTCGACGAGGCGAAGGACATCCTCCAGAAGCACAAGGTCGAGAAACTGCTCCTCGTCGACCGCGAGATGAGGCTCAAGGGCCTCATCACGATCAAGGATGTCACGAAGACCGTCCAGTACCCGCAGGCGAACCAGGACGGGAAGGGGCGGCTTCGCGTGGGCGCGGCCGTCGGGGTCAACGATCGGGACCGCGTCAAGGCCCTGCTGGAGGAGGGCGCCGACGTGATCGTGGTGGACACCGCCCACGGCCACTCGCGAAACGTCCTGAAGATGGTCGAGTGGGTCAAGTCGGAATTCACCGTCGAGGTGGTGGCGGGAAACGTCGGGACGGCCGACGGCGCCCGGGCGCTGGTCGATGCGGGGGCCGACGCCGTGAAGGTCGGCATCGGGCCCGGCTCCATCTGCACCACGCGGGTCATCTCCGGGGTGGGGGTGCCGCAGTTGACCGCCGTGGCGGAGGCGGCCCGGGTGGCCAACGAGCGCGGCGTTCCGGTCATCGCGGACGGCGGCATCCGGTATTCCGGCGACATCACGAAGGCGATCGCCGCCGGCGCCCACTGCGTCATGCTGGGGTCACTCTTCGCCGGCCTGGAGGAGAGCCCCGGCGAGACGATCATCTACAAGGGGCGCACCTACAAGGTCTACCGGGGCATGGGCAGCTTGGGGGCGATGGTCAAGGGCTCCGCGGATCGCTACGGCCAGGGCGAGACCGCGGATCGCGAGAAGCTCGTCCCGGAAGGAGTGGAGGGCCGGGTGCCCTACCGCGGGCGCCTCGCGGACTTCGTCTACCAGCTCGTGGGAGGCCTGCGGGCGGGCATGGGCTACGTGGGCGCGAAGGACATCGAGGAGCTGCGGACGAAGAGCCGCTTCCTGCGCGTCTCGGTCGCGACGGTCAGGGAGAGCCATCCCCACGACATCCTGATCTCCAAGGAAGCGCCGAACTACCAGGGCGGTCTCGCGGTCGAGGGCATCTGACATGGGGCCCGAGACCGTCCTCGTCCTGGACTTCGGCAGCCAGTACACCCAGCTCATCGCCCGTCGCGTGCGGGAGCAGCACGTCTTCTGCCGGATCGTCCCGGCGACGATCCCGCCCGCGGAGATCCGCGCGGCGGGTGCGAAAGCCCTGATCCTCTCCGGCGGTCCGGCCTCGGTCTACGCCGGCGGCGCGCCCCGGTGCGACCCCGGGGTGTTCCGCATGGGGCTGCCGGTCCTTGGCATCTGCTACGGGATGCAGCTCGGCTGCGAGGTGCTGGGAGGCCGGGTGCGGGCGGCGGAGAAGCGCGAGTATGGCCGCGCCGAGCTCGTGATCGACGACGACAAGGACCTGCTGCGGGACCTTTCCACGGGGACCACCGTCTGGATGAGCCATGGCGATCACGTGGAGGAGGCCGGCGCCGACTTCCGGGTCCTGGCGCATACCGCGAGTGCCCCCCTCGCCGCGGTGCGCCACCGGACGCTCCCGTTCTTCGGCATCCAGTTCCACCCCGAGGTCCATCACACTCCGGATGGCTGGCGGATTCTCGGGAACTTCCTGTTCGGGATCGCCGGCCTCGCCGGCGACTGGGTGATGTCCTCGTTCATCGACCGGTCGGCGGAGGAGATCCGGCGGACCGTCGGGGACGGCCACGTGGTGTGCGGCCTCTCCGGCGGCGTCGATTCCGCGGTGACCGCGGTCCTCGTCCACCGGGCGGTGGGGGACAAGCTCACCTGCGTCTTCGTGGACAACGGGGTTCTCCGTGCCGGAGAAGCGGAAGCGGTGGTCAGCACCTTCCGCCGGCACTTCCGGATCGACCTCCGCCACGTGGACGCGGCGGCGGAGTTCCTCGGGGCGCTCGCCGGTGTGACCGATCCGGAGGAGAAGCGCAAGCGGATCGGGCACAAGTTCATCGACGTCTTCCGGCGCGAGGCGAAGACCATCCCCGGCGCCCGCTTCCTCGCCCAGGGAACCCTGTACCCGGACGTGATCGAGTCGGTCTCCCCGGTGGGCGGCCCCTCCGTGACGATCAAGTCGCACCACAACGTCGGCGGTCTTCCCGCGGAACTCGGCTTCACGCTCGTGGAGCCTCTCCGGGACCTCTTCAAGGACGAGGTCCGCGAGATGGGGCGTGAGCTGTCGATCCCCGAGGAGTTCCTCTGGCGGCACCCGTTCCCGGGTCCGGGACTCGCCATCCGCTGCATCGGAGAGGTGACGCCGGAGCGGCTCGCCGTCCTCCGGAAGGCCGATGCCATCGTCCGGGAGGAGATCCGGGCCGCGGGGCTCCATCGCAAGCTCTGGCAGGCTTTCGCGGTGCTGCTGCCGGTCCGCACCGTCGGGGTCATGGGCGACGACCGGACGTACGAATCGGTCGTCGCCGTGCGGGCCGTCGAATCGCTCGACGCCATGACGGCGGACTGGGCGGTGCTGCCCGCCGAACTCCTCGGGCGCCTCGCGAACCGCATCATCAACGAGGTGCGGGGCGTGAACCGGGTGGTCTACGACATCTCGAGCAAGCCGCCGGCCACGATCGAGTGGGAGTGACCTTGCCCCTCCGAGCCTGCCCCCGCTGCCGGGCGCTGTATGACACCGCCCTCCCGGATTGCCCGGAGTGTGGCCAGAGCATCCGTCCGAAGCTGGCCCGCGAGCGGGGCGGCTGGTTCGACCGCATCGCCGCGCGCGGGTTCACCGCCGTGCGGCTGCTCATCGTGCTGAACGTGGTTCTCTACGGGGTCTCGCTGCTGTTGACCGGGAAGATCGGGAGGGGCGGAGGGGGGATCGCCGGTTTCGGACAGATCTCCGGACTCGTGGTCTGGTCCCTCGGCGGCCTGACGCACGAGGGCGTGGTCGAGGACGGGGAGTGGTGGCGGCTGGTGTGCCCGGTGTTCCTGCACTTCAGCCTGCTCCACATCATCTTCAACTGCTACGTGATCGGCTGGGCCGGGCAGCTCACCGAGACGGCCTACGGTTCGGCGAAGTTCCTCGTGTTCTTCATCCTCGCGGGAGTGGCCGGCTCGGTCACGAGCCTCCTCTATCACGGCTCGGGCTTCTGGATCGGCGCCGGGGCGTCGGGCGCGGGCTTCGGGATCCTCGCGCTCTCCGCGGTCCACGGTCTCCGGACGAAGGACGAGGTGCTGAGGAGCTTCTTCGTGCGCTGGCTGATCCTCGGGCTCGTGCTCGGCTTCGTGGTGGGGGCGGACAACGCGGCCCACGTGGGAGGGCTCATGGCGGGCGGCCTCCTCGGCCTGTTCTCCGCCGGGGCGGCGCGCACGAGGCTCTCGTGGCGGAAGGTCGTCCTCTTCGACCTCGCGGCGATCCTCGCCCTCGCGCTGGTGGGTGCCTCCTTCGCCGCGATGCTGCTCTGGCGCGGCCGCCTGTCGGGGTGAAGGGTCGCATGGCGGAGACCGGCCTCGATCCCGACCGGCTGCCGGCGCTCTCCCCACGGTCCGCCGACAGGCGCGGCCCGCAAGTCGCGGGCCGCGAGTCCTCCCTCCGACCGTCTGCCCGGCGCGCGTCGCCGGTTTCGCCCACCTGTTCGCACCACCCCGCCGGACTGACCTCTTGACGGGAAGCGTGAAGGTGCGAGTATAGACGGGGCTTCGGGGCGCGTCAACCCCGGAATCGGGCTTTTCCCCGGGAGGATGGACCATGCTGCCGATCCGGATCGGTTTGGTGATGCTCGTCGCCGCGGCCTTCGCCCTCGCGCAGGAGGGGCTCGACATGGACGCGGTACGCGCCCTGCGCGACGAGGGCAAGCTGCACTTCGACACCGCCGCGGACGTCGACCTGAGTCCGAGCCAGCGCAACGAGCACCGGAAGAAGGCGTTCGTCGCGCTCTCGAAGGCGTTCAAGCTGCTCGACGAGTGGTGCGAGGCCCATCCGGCGGACTCCGAGCGGCTCGAGGACCTGATGGTGGAGATCCACCAGATGCGCTACTGGCTCCGGAAGGAGAGCCCGATCGGCGTGCTGGAGGAGGATGAGAGCAACGTACGCAAGGGGATCCCTCCGGACTGGCCTCCCGCCCCGCCGCCCGACGTCGGACCCGCGCCGGGTCCGGTCCCGGCGCTGCCCCCGCCCCCTCCACCGGAGGCGGTGAAGGACCACATCCGGCACGCCGAGGAGTACGCGAAGGCGCACCCGTGGGATCTGCCGGGCGTCCGTGACCTCTACCTCGACATCGTCGCCCACACACCACCGGGCACCGAGGCCTATGAGACCGCCCTGAAGCGGGCCGCGGAACTCGACGGCCGGCTCAAGAAGGCCTATCGCCTGCTCCGCAACGAGGACCCCGACACGCTGGACCTGTCCGGCGCGGAGACGAGGAGCCTCGTGAAGAACCTTGCCGACGATCTGAAGCACCGGGAGCCCGACGTGAGGAAGCGGGCCGCGGAGTACCTCGGTCTGCTCGGGAGCGGGGATGCCGCGCGGGTCCTCGTGGACCTCTTCACCCGCGAGAAGTCGGACGAGGTGAAGCTCGCGGTGCTCGATGCCCTCTCGCGGATCGGCGGTTTCAAGACGATCCGGGAGCTGGGCAGGCTATCCGGCGGGAACGACGCCGCGGACCAGATCGACGCCCTGAAGATCCTCGAGATGCTCGCGGAGCGTTCCGAGGCCGAGGGGCGCCACGCCTCGGAGGTCGTCGGGGGCTTCGTGAAGGCGAAGGACGACCGGGTCGCCGAGCAGGCGCTCTCGGCCCTCGAGGCGATGGGGGCGAAGGGCCTCTTCGGTCTCGGAGCGGCCGTGCAGGTGAAGAACCTCGCGCGGCGCCTGCGGGTGATCGAGGCTCTGGGGAAGACCGGCGACGGACGGGCCGCGGGATACCTGGGGCCATTCCTCGTGTTCGGCGCGAAGGGAGACCTCGATCGGCAGCAG
>JALOQY010000255.1 GCA_025459285.1 Planctomycetota bacterium
CGCTTCCGGCACCTTCGGCCCCTCTTCCGGCCGACCAGCCCGCGCTTCGGGCCTCCGAGCCCCCGGCCCCACCCCCGCTCCCTCCCGGCCTCGCCTCGTCCGCGGTTCCCGACCGGACCGCGGACGAGGTCCGCTCTGTTCTACTGGCCCTCGCCGGGCTGGTCGAGAGCGGCGCGGAGGTGTTCCCGGAGCCCGAGATCGAGGCTCTGCGGGACTGTCTGGACCGCCGCCCGGCGACGGCCGATCTGGTGGTGGAGGCTCTCGGGAGCGCCCCCCCCGCGCTCCGCGGCTTCCTGTCGCATGCCATCTACCGATTGACCGACCGGGTCCTCCGGGAGAGTCTGGCCGGGGTCCTGAAGGCCACGGATCCTGAGGCCCGAAAGCTCGCCGAGGGCCGGACCGACCCGGCGCTCCTCGCCGCGGATCTGTCCCCGGAGCGCGATCCGCGCGACCGGGCGGAGATCCTCGCCCGTCTCACGGCTGCCGACCTCGCCGAAGAGGAGATCCTCCGGGCCGTCCTCTTCGCCGCCCGATGCGATCCCGATCCGGAGATCCGGTCCCTGGCGCTTTCCCGGCTCGCCCGCTCCCCGGTGCGGGACGCCCGCGATCTCCTTCACGACGTCGCCGCGAACCTGTCCGCCCTCGCGTCCGACCGTCGCGCCGCCGTGCGGGCCCTCGGGCTTGCCCCGGATGCCCGGACCGGCCCGGCACTCATCCCTCTCCTCGCGGAGCGGAACGATCCCGCGCTCCTCCGGCTCGCCGCGCTGGGGCTCGGCCGGGTCCCGGACCGGCACCCGGCGGCCGTCGCCCTCGCGCGACTCGTCACCGATCCCGATGCGGACGCCTTCGCCCGCCGCAACGCCGTCTCCTCTCTCGTTTCCCTGCGCGAGGCGGCGACCCTCCACGAGGCGGCCGAACTCGAGGCCCTCCTCTCGGCCGTCGCGGGGGAACTCGCCCAGGATGTCGGGTCCGCACTGCTCGCCGAGGAACTCGCGGCGCGTATCCGGACCGTCCGGCCCACGGGGCGGTATGATGCACAAGTCACCGACCAACCCGATACCATGCGACTCGATGGAGGGGCCAGATGAGTCCCCCGGTTCCGGAAATCCCCGAAGGAACAAGGGTTCTCTGCGTGGACGACGAGTCGTCCATCGGCGAACTCGTGGGCCGGATCCTCCGACGCCAGTTCCGCTGCGAGGTCGCCACCGCCGCCAATGGTACCGAGGCGCTCACGGAGATCGCCGGCCGCGACTTCGAGATCGTCATCGTGGACTACCTGATGCCTTCCATGGACGGCCTTGCGCTCTACCGGGTCCTGTCCGAGAGACGGCCGGATCTGGTCCCACGGTTGCTCTTCATCACCGGGGATACGCTCTCGGAGCGCACGCTGAGCGCCATTCGCGCCACCGGGCAACCCCTGCTCGCGAAGCCGTTCGGCGTTCCCGAACTGAAGCAGGCCATCTCCGAGCTGCTCGCCGCACGCGGCCCCGCCAGACTACCGGGATAGGAGCCGCTGGCATCTCGATGACGGCGGGCGCTTCCAGAGCGTGTCCCCGCCCCGGAGCGGCGATCCGGTGACGCCACGGGTCAGAGCGCGCGGACGAAGCCCGCCGCCCGCCGCGAGGCGCCGCCGACGAGGAGCCTCTCGCGAACCGCCGCCAGCGCCTCGCGCGTCCGCTGGCGCTCCGCGCCGCTTCGGAGCCACGCCCGGAGGGCCGCCGCCGCCGGGGTCGCGAGATCTCCCGCCTGCACGAGCTCCGGCACGATCCGCTTCCCGGCCACGACGTTCACGAGCGCCACGTGCGGCGTGATCACGAGCAGGCGCTTCAGCAGCGAGGCCAGGCGCGAGATGCGGTACATGACGACCATCGGGACTCCGTAGTAGGCGAGTTCGAGGGATGCGGTGCCGGATGCCACCAGGGCGAGGTCCATGCCCCTCATCTCCTCGTGCGTCCGGCCCTCTACCACGCGGACGGGGAGGTCCGCCCCCTCCCGCTCCAGCACCCCTTCGATTTCCGCCCGCACGTGTTCTCCCCGGCACGGCAGAACCAGGGAAAGGTCCGGCCACTCGCCTCGGACTTCCCGGGCCGCGCGCAGCATCGCCGGCAGCAACTCGCGGACTTCCGACCTGCGGCTTCCGGGAAGCAGCCCGAGAATCTCCGGTTCCCGATCACCCCGGCCCGGATCCGCCGCGGCAGCGTTCTCCAGGTGTTCGAAGAGCGGATGACCGACGAACGCCGTGGGCAGTCCGGCGCGCGCGAACAAGCCGCGCTCGAAGGGCAGGATCGAGAGCATCCGGTCGACGCACCGGGCGATCCTCCGCACGCGCCAGGGCGCCCAGGCCCAGACCTGCGGCGCGATGTACCACACGACCCGGATGCCGCGTCTCCGCGCCGCCCGGGCCACCCTCAGATTGAGCCCCGGGTAGTCCACCGGGACGAAGACATCCGGCGGGGCCTCGTCGAGCAAGCGCAGCAGGCGCCGAAACAACCGGAAGTAGAGCCCTACGGAGCGAACCACCGGCCATACGCCCATCACGCTCATGGATACGAGATCGTGGTCCAGGTGGACGCCGGCCGCCGCGAGACGCGGCCCCCCCATGCCGCGGATCTCCACCGTCGGATCGGCAGCGAGGAGCGCGCGGACAAGATTGGCGGCGTGAAGATCCCCCGACTCCTCACCGGCGATCACGTAGACCCGGCGACACCGTCCCGGCGGCCCCGGTTCGTCCACCGGAGTCGCCGTCAGGTCCGAGAGCAGCGTGGCCATGTCCCTCCGGGCCCGCCTCCCGAGGAGCAAAGATAGGATGAGGTTACCGGCGAACGGCACGAATGCGAACAGGGCCGCGGCGGCAACCCAGAGTGTCTCCAGGGTTCTCCGAATGTCACCCATGGCGCTCATGCGCGCCCATTATGCCCGATTCACCGCTCGGCTCCCCGGACCAGCGGGACGGAAGCCGCCAGCAGCCTGTCGCGGCCAAGGACGATCTCTGCGTTGCGACCCGTTTCCCCGACAGGCTGTCAGCGCATCGTCGGAAAGAAGACCACATCGCGAAGGTTCGCCGCATTCGAGAGCAGGGCCACGAACCGGTCGATCCCCATGCCCCAGCCGGAGATCGGAGGCATCCCGTGTTCCATCGCGAGGAGATAGTCTTCGTCCATCTCCATCGCCTCCGCGTCGCCGCCCTGGCGGAGCCGCGCCTGGTCCTCCAGACGCTTCCGCTGGTCGACGGGGTCCACGAGCTCCGAATACGCGTTCACGACCTCCCAACCCTTCACCACGAGCTGGAAGCGATCCGCCACCGAAGGGTCGTCATCGCTTCGCCGTGCGAGAGGCGAAAGGTCGATCGGATGCCGGACCAGGAAGACGGGGCTCACGAGTTTCGGACGACAGAGCTTCTTGTAGATCTGGTCCACCAGGGAGCCCCGCCCCAGCTTCGCGGCATCCTCGATCCCGAGTCCGCGTCGGGCCACCTCATCCCGGAGCGCGGGGGCGTCCGGGAAGTCGGCGAGCCGGATCCCGGCTTCGCGCTCGATCAGGTCGGACAGCGGCACGCGCGGCCACTCGCCGGACCAATCGACACCAGTGCGCTGCCGTGCGGTTTCCAGGGAGCCGTACACTCCCGTGAGAACGGTCTTCAGGAGTTCCTCCGTGAACTCCATGTTCTCCTCGTAGCTCCAGTACGCCACGTAGTACTCGAGCATCGTGAAGTCCTGCAGGTGCGAGGGATCCATGCCCTCGTTGCGGAAGCACCGGGCGAACTCGTACACGCGCTCGTAGCCGCCGACGATGAGCCGCTTCAGGTAGGTCTCCGGGGCGATACGCAGGTAGAGCGGGATGTCCAGCGCATGGTGGTGGGTCACGAACGGCCGCGCCAGGGCCCCGCTGGGTGTCGTCATCAGGACGGGCGTCTCGACCTCGGTGAAGCCACGTTCCTCCAACATCCGGCGAATCTGGCGAATCACCTCCACGCGAAGCCCGAACCGCTCCCGTGTCTCCGGACTCATGACCAGATCCAGGTACCGCTGCCGGTAGCAGAGCTCGAGATCCGTGAGCCCATGCCACTTCTCCGGCAGGGGGCGCAGCGCCTTGCCGAGGAACGTGACGCCCCGCGCCTCCAGCGTGATCTCCCCCGTCTTCGTCACCATCATGCTTCCCGTCGCTCCGAGGAAGTCCCCCAGATCGACGAGCTTCTTCAGCATCTCGAAAGACCCCTCTCCCACCGCCTCACGACGGACCAGGATCTGGAGTTGGCCCGCGGCATCCTGGAGGTGGGCGAAGAGCAGCTTCCCCATGACCCGGATGAGTCGCAGGCGCCCCGCCACGGTGACTCCGGTCGTGCCGGCGGGAAGACCGCGAGCCTCGGCCGTCGAGTGGCTCCGCCGGAATCGGTCGGGCCACGGCATCGTTCCCGAAACCCTCAATGCTTCGACTTTCTGCGCGCGGACCTCTCGCTGTTCGCTCACGGAGCCCTCCGAACGGGAAACCGCGCATTCTAGCAGCCCGTCGGGGCCAAGGACGATCTCTGCGCTGCGACCCTTTTCCCCGACGGGCTGCAAGCCGCTGGTGGCGCCGCTTCCCCGCAGGTCGCCGGCGCGCGGTCAGTCGCGACGGTCCATCCCGACCACCGGAGTCCGTTCCCCCAAGCGCTCGCCGAGGGCTCGCAAGGACTCCCGGAGGACCCGGTCGAGGCCGTTACCCGCGCCGCGGACCTGAAGCACCTTCATCCCCGCGTCGATGGCCGCGGCGTGGTCTCCCCGGCCGTTCAGCAGCATCGCCAGCCGCTCGAACGACTCGATCGACCGGTCCATGTCCAGGGCCTCCGCCAGCGCCTCGGCGAACGCCCGGAGGTGCCGGGGCTCCCCCGGGTCCGCCCGGCAGGAGCGGTCCAGGAATTCAACCGCGCGCGCGCTCGAACCCACCGCGCGGTGGAGGTTCCCGACCTTCGCGAACAGCTCCGCGGCCTCGCGCGCCCGCCCTTCCCGGAGCAGAAGTTCGGCGAGCTCCAGCATCACCTCCGGGGAGATCGGACGAAGGGACAGGATGTGGCGGAGGTCCCCCTCGGCTCCGGACGCCTCTCCCGCCGAGGAACAGAGCCGGGCCAGTGACAGCCGCTGGGCGACGGCCCCGTCGATGTCTCCGAGGTCCTCGAGGACTCCGGCCAACTCGGTCCGGAGGGCGCGGTCGGCAGGGGCGATCTCCACTGCCCGGGTGAGCGCACCGCAGCATTCCTCGAGCCGGCCCTCGGCCTTCGCGGCCCGGGCGGTCTCCGCCAGCACCGACTTCGCCCCCTCTGCGTCGCCGCACCTGCCGAGCGCCTCGGCGAGGAGGGTCGCGATGGACGGATCGCGAAGGGAGAGGCGTCCCAGACGGGTCCAAAGCGCCCGGAGCGCCCTCCGCATGGCGTCCACGCGACGCCCGGACTCCCCGGCCCGCTCCCACACGGCCGGGATCATCCGTCGGGCCTCCTCGACGGCCTCCGCCCGCCGGCCCGACCTGGCGAGATCGAGAACCAGTCGCCAGCGGAACCGACCGCTCCCGGGACAGGCACGGACCGCCTCGCGGAGATGACCCAGGGCCCGCTCGGTCGCGCCGGTCCGGGCACACAGGTCGCCCAGCCGGACGAATGCGTTGCCGGCCGCGCGCATCCGGCCGAGCTTCGCCGCAGCCCGCGCGGTCCGCACCAGCAGGTCCTCGTCCGAGGGGTTCAGACCATCGGCCCGGACCAGGGTCGAAAGCTCACTCTCGATGTCCTCCCGCGCGGAGAAAATCATGGCGAGCGCAGACAGCTCCCGTACCGCCGCTTCCCTGTCCCCTTCCGAGAGCAGGATCTCGATCAGGAGTCCCCGGAATTCGGCATTCCCCGGAAAGAGCTCCACCGCTCGCTTCGCCGATCGTCCCGCGGCGTCGTGGTCGCCCGCGGCCATGACCCGCCGGGCGTTCTCCACGAAGAGCGCCGCCGCCCGAGCGGCGTCTCCAAGGGCGTCGTAGACCTGGGCCAGGCGCTCGGTCACGTCGAAACCCTCGACGCCCAGTTCCCTCACCCGCTCATAGAGGCGCGCCAGTCGCTCCGGGGGCAGCGTCCGCTGCTTGTTCTCCGCGAGCATCAGAAGCTCGAAGGAGTTCTTCGGACGGATGATCCCCCCCGTCCTCAGGCTGAAGAGGAGTTCCAGTGCCTCGAAACGGTTCAGCCGGATCTCTTTCAGGATCTCGCGCAGGTCCCGGCAGCCATCGATGAGTCGCAGCAGCTCCACGAGTTCGGGTGGTCTCCCCACACTCGCCAGGTGGGTTTCAGGGTCCACCGTGAGTTCGTAGACGTCTCGCAGGGAGGGTGTGACCTGGTTGAATTTCCCGATCTCGTCGATGATCCTCGACACGTTGAGGAGCAGTTCGTGGACATCCTGGTCGCCCCCCACCCGGGTGTAGTCCTTCACGAGCTGCCGGATGGTCTTGTCCACCGGCCCGCCGAAGAACTCGTAGGAGTACTCCTGCCAGTAGAAGATCTCGAGGATCTCCTCCGTCATCTGGTACCGGACGGCCTCCGCGAGATCCTCTTCGGTCACCAACCCCCGGACGACGAGTTCCTCCCCGACCGGAAGGCTCACCCGACCAGCCTCCTTGTCCACGAGGACCTGCTGGAGATCCGCATGATCGAGGACCCGCATGTTGTATAGGATCCGGCCGATCCGGATCTTCGACCGCTTCGTGTAGATCGCCTTGAGCTTCCCGCGGGAGAAATGGAGGTACTTCTCCCCGTGGCGGCTGCTCACTTTCAGCACCCCGACCTTGAGACTCTGGGCGAGTGCCTGGAAGAGCAGGCCGAAGTCGAAGACCCGCAGCGTGTCGGCTCCCTGCTTCATGGTTTCCTCTTCCGGGGCCGTCGGCGAGGGATGCGGCCCTTTCAAAGCCGTATCGGTCTCCCTCCATTCCCAATCTGAGAAATTTCCCGCCCGCACCGGCCACCCCGAAGTCCTCCGGCGCAGGCCTCCCGCCCGCTGGGACCCCTACCT
>JALOQY010000256.1 GCA_025459285.1 Planctomycetota bacterium
AGCGTCATCGCACACCTCCCGCCGCGAACGCGGGTTCCGGGAGGAGAGACCGGAAGATGTCGCCGTAGAGCCGGTAGAACCGCCGGGCGGCATGGAGGATCGCGTCCTGGTCCCCGGCGTCCTCCACCCGGTCCATGAGAGTCCGGAAGAAGGCCACGTGGTCCTGGTCGAGGTCGCCGTGGGTCGTGAGATAGGTGAAGGCCTCGGGCGGAAGGCCGAGGCTCGCCTCGATCGCCTTCGCCGCCCGTGTCGCCCCCCTCACGCTCGTTCCCTCCAGCACCTGGACCATCCCGAAGAACCCGACCGGGTTTCCGCGGGTGGCCACGTCGAAGGCGAAGGCCACCATCATCTCGCACGGGGCCGCGATGTCGCCGAGGATCCACTCCTCGTGGCCGATCTCCTCCCGGATGTACTCCGCCACCGCTTTGCGGAGCCAGCCGTTCCGCTCGGGCAGCCGCGCGCCGGTCGCCATGAGGAGCGGCACGGTCTGCTTCACGTGGTGATAGGCCTGCGACAGGAAGGCGACGTACGTCTCCCGGTCGATGCGGCCCTCGAGGGCGGCGGCGACGAAGGGGATCCGGAAGAGATCCTCCTGTTCGCCGGCGGTGGCCCGATTCAGTCGTTCGTAGAAACCCATGTGCATTCCTTTCCAAGGAGCGCCCCGAGGCGCTCGCGTTCCGCGCACGTCCCGGCCGGGGGCAGGTCGGCCCTCAGGGCAAAGGTCGCGATGCGCGCATAGTCCGGCAGCAGTCCGTTCACCCGCCGGACGACCTCCCCCGCGGCGTCCGGCCCGGTCGGGCAGGAGACGACGGCGGCCGGTTGCGCCCGCCCTTCGCCGAAGACCACCGCGTGGGAGATGGTCCCCGACTCGAGGAGCCGCTCTTCGAGCCACGCCGGGGAGACGTTGCGGCCATAGGCGGTCACGAGGAACTCCCGCTTCCGGCCGAGGAGGTGGAGATAGCCGTCGTCGTCGATCCGGCCGAGATCGCCGGTGGGCCAGAACTCCCCGGTGGGCGGGGGCGTCGCGTCGCCGACATACCCGGCGAAGAGGGCACCGCGGACCAGCACTTCGCCGGCCTTCGAGACGCGCACCTTCGCGTGTGGCAGGGGGCGCCCCACGGAGCCGGGCCGGTCCGCGCCGGGAAGATTGAGGCTCACCACCGAGGACGCCTCGGAGAGCCCGTAGCCCTCGAAGGCCGGGAACCCCGCCGTCCGGGCCCGGAGGAGATCCTTCGGAGGGACGCGGGCCCCTCCGACCCCGGCGAACCGCAGAGCCGGCGGAGGGCGTCGGCCCCGCGCGAGTTCGTCGACGACGGCCCTCAGGTGAGCGGGCATGAGGATGACGGTGGTCGCCCGGGCGGCCTCGAGGGAGTCGAGGATGGCGCCCCCGTCGGCCCCCGTCGCCCCCTTCACGCCGAGGAGCGTGAGTTTCGGAAGGACGAGCCCGCCGCCGGCGAGGAGCGAACGCCAGACGCCCCCGAGGTTCTCGAGGAGGATGGCAAGCGGCAGCAGAGCGAGATGGCGGTCCGCCGGTCCGCTCGCGAGGGCCAGCGCCAGCGACGACGCGACACCGAGCATTCCCTCCGTCCGGAGGCACACCCCCTTCGGCGCTCCCGTGGTACCGGAGGTGAACGTGATCCGGTCCGCGACAGGACCGCTCCCGCCGCGGGCGCCCGTCGCGAAGAGATCGAGGCCGGCGACCGATGTTCCGAGTGCGACCGCGCCCGGTGCGACCCGCGGGATACGGTCCGGGTCGTCGGTGGCCACGACATCCGGGAGCGCGACCCGGAGCGCGTGCGTGAGCTGGCCGTCCGAGAAGAACCCCGGCAGGGGAACCACCGGCGTGGCCGTCGACAGGGCCGCGAGGTCGGCGAGGACCCAGGGTACCCCGTTTCCCGCGAGCAGGCCCAGGGAGCGGGGAGTCGCCGACTCGACCTCCGCGGCGGCGGCCGCCACGAGGTCCGGAAGATCCCGCCAGCGCACTCTCGTGCCGGTGCCATCGGCCAGGGCGACGGAACCCGGGCGGAACGCGGCGTGATCGGACAGGCGCCGGAAGAACTCCGCCCGGTTCACGACGCCCTCCGCGCGAGGTCGGCCACCACCGCCTCCCGGACGGCCGGGACGAAGACCGCCGTCACCCTCGGATCCTGTTCGTAGTACGTGCCCCAGTCGGCGAGGGCCGCGCCGAGGCGCCGGCCGTCCGCGGGGCCGAGATCGTGGCCCCGCACGCCGAGGCGGGCGAAGCAGTTGCGCAGGGCCCGTGTGCCCGTGAAGACCGCATGGGCGATGCCGACCCACTCGAGGTGGTCGCACATGGCGGAGATGAGCGCTCGCCCCGCTCCCCGGGCGCGGCTCGAGAGGTTCCCCACCTCCGCCATGTCCGTCCGCGGGACGGCCCGGCCCATGGCGCGGGAGACCGCGCGTTCCGCCGGCTCGGCGAGGTAGCTCTCGAGGAAGAACGGGCCGGGTGCCGAACCGGGCTTCACTCCGATGACCCCGACGAGCCCCCCGGGGCCACACCCCTCGATCCCGAGCAGGACCGGGAGGAAGTGCGTCACCCGGGCCCCGTAGGCCGCGCGGTAGGTCTCCGACACGAAGGCCTCGAGCCTCGCGCGCTCTCCCGGGGTTCGGGCCACGCAGACTCGCTCCCCGGAGGGGATCCCCGGGCGCTCCCGGTTCGACGTGTGCGGCGGCATCCTCGGACCTCCTTGCGCATCTTGTTGCGAACGAGTCTCAGCATGCCGGTTCGGGGGCGGAAGGGGCCTTACCGCGAGATGAAACTTTTGTCATGCGCGAGGTGGTGAAGACCGCGTATAGGTATCGTCCCGGAGAGCCGCCCTTGCGCATCCTGATCGTCGACGACGACCCCAAGTACCTGGCTTTCGTATCTCGCGGACTCACGGAGTCCGGAATGGTCTGTTCCACGGCCCTGACCGGCGAGGATGCGCTCAAGGCCCTCCGCCGGGAGCGTTTCGATCTCGTGCTCCTCGACGTGATGCTCCCGGGCCTCCGGGGTTGGGATGTGCTGGAGGCGATGCGCTCGGAGGGCCTCGATGCGCCGGTGATCTTCGTCACCGCCCGGGACGCGGTGGACGAGCGGGTCCGCGGACTCCGCATGGGCGGACACGACTACATCGTGAAGCCGTTCGCCTTCGAGGAGCTCCTCGCGCGCATCCACGTCGCCCTGCGGAACCGCCACGAACAGACGCGGCTCACGGTCGGCGACCTTTCGCTCGATCTCCTGCGGGGCACGGCGGAACGGGGGGGCCGGGCCATCTCCCTCACCCGCACCGAGTACCTGCTGCTCCGCGCCCTGGCCGAGCGCTCCGGCGAGGCCGTGCCCCGCACGCTGCTGCTGCAGACCGTCTGGACCATCGGCTTCGACCCCGGAACCAACATCGTCGAGGTGCACATCCGCCGTCTCCGCCGCAAGGTGGACGCTCCCTTCAAGACACCGCTGATCCACACCGTCCGGGGCACCGGGTATGTCCTCGAAGTCCGATCCTGAGCGGACCTACAGCCTCACGCGCCGGCTGGCGGTGCGGTTCGCCGCCATCACCAGTCTGCTCCTCGTCGGCTACGGGGGCTGGTCGGGGTACATGCTCGTGGAGACCCTCCGTGACGAGACGCACTCCTTCCTGTCCCACGAACTCGACGAGTTGTCCCTCCACATCCGCCAGTCCGACGGCTCTCCGGAGGCCATCCGCCGGTGCGCCGAGGACATCGCGCGGGTGACCCGGGAGCCGCCGACCGGCTTCCGGGTCCGGGACCGGCGGGGAACGATCGTGGCGGAGTCGGGCCGGAAGGCGCTGTTCGAGCGGCACCCGGGGCCGCTGTCCCCCGACGTGAGCTGGCGCGAGTTCCTTTTCAGCGACGGCGTCGCGGTGGCCGCCCGCGAGATGAAGAGCGCCGGCCTCACCCTGGAGATCGTCTCCGACGCCGGCGCGGTGCTGTCGAACATCCGCCGGGGCGGCCTGTCCCTGATCCTCTCGACGGCCATCGCCGTGGTGCTCGCGGCCTTCGCGGGCTGGTTCAGCGCGCACTCCGGTCTCCGGGGGATCCGGGAGGTCGTCTCCCGGGCCCGGGACATCCACGGCGTCGACGACGCGGAGCCGATCGAGCTCGGATCCGCGCCGAGCGAGGTCCGCGACCTGTCCCTCGCCCTGAACGCCATGCTCGGGAGGATCCGGCGGGGTCTCGCGGACCTCCGGACGTTCACCGCCGGGCTGGCGCACGAGCTGCGCTCGCCGCTCCAGAACCTCCTCGGCGAGACGGAAGTGGCGCTCCTGGCCGATCGCTCGCCGGAGGAGTACCGGGAGACGCTCCGGAGCAACCTCGGGGATCTCCACGCCCTCGCCGACGCGGTGGACAACCTCGTGGCGTGGTGCCGGACGAGCGATCCCGGGCGCCGGGACCGGAATGCGGAGGCCTTCGACCTTGCCGACGAGGCGGAACTGCGGTTGTCCCGGGAGCGGCGCACCGCCCGGCGGGACGGAGTGGAACTCGTGGTCGAGCGGGCGGGGAAC
Organism: Planctomycetota bacterium; assembly: GCA_025459285.1. Taxonomy (GTDB): domain Bacteria; phylum Planctomycetota; class JAJSAM01; order JAJSAM01; family JAJSAM01; genus Prado167. The sequence continues at coordinate 4,527 of JALOQY010000256.1, forward strand.
ACCCGGATTCGCGCCGACCGGGAGGGGATCCTCCGCGTCCTCCGCAACCTTGCCGGGAACGCGATCGGTCACTCTCCGCCGGGGGGGCGGGTCGATGTGCGGATTCTCGGGGACGCGGATGCGGTCCGCATCGTCGTGGAGGACCGCGGGCCGGGAGTGCCGGCGGACCTCGTGGACCGGATGTTCGAGCCGTTCGTCTCGGGCCGGGCGGACAAGGGGCGGCGCGGCGGCTACGGTCTCGGGCTCGCCATCTGCCGCACGGTGGCCGGGGATCACGGCGGCACCTGCCGGTACGAGCCCCGCGAGGGCGGCGGCGCGCGTTTCATCGCCGAGATCCCCCGCGACGGCCCGGCTATTTCGGAACCGACTTGTCCGGGGCGAACTCCCGGAGGGCCTTCGCGAGGGCGGACTCCTTGATCGCCTTGCCCTCGAAGGTCTTCTTCGGCTTCCCGTCGGGAGCGAGGACGGCCACCGCGGGGGTCGTCTTCAGGTCGAGCGAGGCGAAGAGCTCGGCGTGCGAAGCCCGATCGAGCTTGACCGCGACGAGCTGGCCGCCGAACCGCCGCACGAGCGGGTCGAAGAAGACCTCGTGCTGGACGCGCCGGCCCTCCTCGCCCCCGGCGTCATCCGTCGAGTGGAAGTAGAAGAAGCCGCCGAGTTTCCGCGCCGCCATGTCCGCCTTCGCCGCGACCGGGTCTCCCGACCACGCGAAGGACATGTCGATGCCGGGTTCGTACCGGCCGTCCATGACCTTGACCCAGTAGAAGTAGTATGGGAGGTGCTCCCGGGGGAACTCGTGGCCGAGACCCTTCTGCAGGCGGCACTCCACGCACCGCACCTTGTCCGCGAGGAGATCCACGGTCTTCTCGGCGGCACCGCGGTTGCCGTCCTCCGAGCCGGCGAGGGCCATGGCGCCCATCTCGGTGCGGGCGCGTTTCGGGACCTTGCCGCCATTGTAGCCCGCGGCGACCCAGCAGGCACTCGCGAAGCGCAGTTTCTCGTCGAACACGAGCGGCGCGAGGTTCCAGCCGCCGTTGGAGAAGCCCATCCCGTGGAGCCGGCCCTCCTCGATCGAGAGTGTCGCCATCAGGTGGCGGACGATCTCCTTCACCTTCTCGAGGTCGCCCGTGTCCCAGGTGGCGGCGGTGGACTTCGGCGCGCAGACGACGAACCCCTCCTTCGCAAGCGGGGCGAGGGTCCCGGCCATGCTCTTCTCCTCTCCCCCCGCGCCATGGAGGACGACCGCCAGCGCGTACTTCTTCGTGGCCTCGAAGTCCTCGGGGACCACGAGCTCGAAACGCAGGCCGGCGAAACTCTGCGAGGAGGAGCCCTTCGGGTAGGGCGGGTCTCCGTCGGCCCGGGCGGCGCCGGCGACGACGATGAAGAGCAGGAGAGCGGCTCGAGACATGTCGACCTCCGGATCGGGATGTCCGGAGATTGTACCTCCGGTGGCCGGAGAGGGGGAGGGGGACAAATCTTGACATTCATATCCGGATTGCGGAAACAGGCGCCATGAAGATCTCGTCCCTGGAGGAGTACGGACTGCGCTGCCTCATGCAGGTGGCGCGAGCGGGCGTGGACGATCCCCAGCCGATCAGCGGCATCGCGGCCCGGGAGGGGCTCTCCGCGGAGTACGTGGGGAAGCTCCTGATGAAGCTCCGGCAGGGCGGGCTCGTGGAGTCGTTCCGGGGGAAGACGGGTGGCTACGTGCTGGCGAGGCCCGCGGGCCGGATCACCCTCCGGAACGTTCTGGAGACGCTCTCCGAGCCCATTTACGAGCCCGGTCACTGCTCGAAGTTCAGCGGAATCGGCGACGTCTGCGTCCACGCCGAGGACTGCGGCATCCGTCCGGTCTGGGCCGAAGTCAATCGCTTCCTCGCCGAGGCGCTCGACCGGGTGACGCTGAAGGATCTCCTGACGAACGAGGCCGAGGCCCGGGAACTCCTCCTCCGCAGTCTGAAGGCCCAGGCCGAGACCGACCCGGTGCCAGGCGCGTTCTTATCGCCGGCACGCTGGCAGCCCGTCGCCGAGGGGCCTCCGCGCGCATGAGGGTTTACGCCGACGGGCTGCTACCCTCGGGGTCATGAGCGAGCCCGTCGTACTCTGCCTCGATCTCGAACCCCGGGCCGATCTGCCTCCTTTCCGGGCGCCGCGGTGGCTCCCCCCCGGGACGCGCTCCGCCTCGGTGAAGGCGGCCAGCGAGACGGTGCCGGCGGACCTCTCCGGGTTCACCCACCTGATCCTCTCCGGCAGCACCTGGTCCATCCTCGACGATCGTCCCGAGCTCCGGGCCGCCGAGGCCCTGGTCCGGCAGGCGGTGCTCCGGGGCGTGCCCGTCCTCGGCATCTGTTACGGTCACCAGCTCCTCGCCCGTGCGCTCCTCGGGCGGGGCCACGTGGGGCGGGCCCCGGTCCCGGAGATGGGCTGGCTGCCGATCCGCTGGGATGAGTCCGAGAGCGGGTGGTTCCACCCGCTGCCGAACCCCTTCCGGGTCTTCGTCGGCCACCACGACGAGGTACGGGACCTGCCGGAGGACTGGCGGGTGATCGCGCGGAGCGGGCAATGTGCGAACCACGGCATGGTGAACGAGCGCCTGCGGGTCCTCGGCTTCCAGTTCCACCCGGAGATGGACCTGGAAACCGGCAACGCCTGCTACGAAGCGGATCGCGACGCCCTCACGCGGGGTTCCTCGAACGCTGGCCGGCGGCGGGTCGGTCCCCGTCGTCCGGCGGCTCTCCCGTGCCACGGGAGCGGTCCCCCGGTCGCCGGGACCAGCGGAAAAGGTGAAAAGGTACGTACGTCCCCTGGTCAGACGTAGGTCTCCCACTCCTCGTTGAGGAGGGCGAGAGCGGCCTCGAGGCGGGGGAGTTCCTCTTTCAGGGATTTCAGGCGCCCGGGGTCCAGGTAGACCTCCTCCCGGCCCATGAGGCCGAGCACCTCGGCGATCCGCTCCTCCGTGCGGATGATCTCCTCCTCGAGCTTCGCGAAGCGGAAGGGGTTGCGGACCCGGCCGGGGCGAAGGGCCGGCGCGGCCCGCTCCGGCTCCGGCTTCGAGGCCGCGCGCGCCGGGGCCGCCTCCCGCGCGGCCCGGAGGATCTCCTCCCGCCGCCGCAGGTGGTCCGACCAGCCGCCCTCGGTGAGGATGAAGCCGTCGGGCCGGACCTCCAGCACACGGTCGGCCACACCCTCGAGGAGGGTGCGGTCGTGCGTCACCACCAGCGCCGCCCCGGGAAAGTCGAGAAGTGCCTCCTCCAGTGCCTCCCGGCCGGCGATGTCCAGGTGGTTCGTCGGCTCGTCGAGGACGAGGAAGTTCGGTTTCCCGAGGAACAGGAGCGCGAGGGCGAGCCGCGCCGCCTCGCCGCCGGAGAGCGCGGACAGCTCCTTGTCCGCCTCCTCCCCCCGGAAGAGGAAGCGGGCGAGCCAGCTCCGGACCTCGCCGCCCGTGGCCCCGGGCATCTCCCGCCAGACGCGTCCGAGCACCGTGCCCGGCTCTCCGCGTTCCGCGGGCTCCTGGGCCAGGTAGCCGGTCCTCACGAGCGGCCCCCGGCGCACCCGCCCGCGGGAGGGCATCAGGTCACCCACCACCAGCCGCAGGAGCGTCGTCTTTCCCACCCCGTTCGGCCCGACGATCCCCAGCTTCTGACCCTGGGCGACCCGCAGGGTGAGCCCGGAGAGGAGCTCGCGGTCTCCCACCCGCGCGGCGACATCCTCGAGGACCAGCGGGTCGCTCGCCTGGACCGGAGCCTCGGTCCCGGGGATCGCCATCCGCCCGCCGTCCGCGGTGGGGGCCGAAAGGCGCGTGAGCCGCGCGAGGCGCGTCCGCTTCCCGCGGGCCACCCCGATCCGCTGGGAGGCGATGTTCCGCCGGATGAACTCCTCCTCCTTCCGGATGAACTCCTGCTGGCGCTCGAACGCCTTCGACTCGCGCGTCAGCCTCTCCTCGCGGAGCAGCTCGTACTTCGAGTAGTTGCCGGGGTAGGAGTGGAGTCGCCCGTTGGAGAGCTCCAGGATCTCGTCCGCGACCCGATCGAGGAACCACCGGTCATGGGAGATGATGAGGCAGGCCGCGCGCTGCGACAGGACCTCCTCCTCGAGCCACTCCACCGCGTCGAGGTCGAGGTGGTTCGTCGGCTCGTCGAGGATCAGGAGGTCCGGACGGAGGAGGAGCGTGCGGGCGAGAGCGACCCGCGTCGCCTGGCCTCCGGAGAGAGTCGCCACGTCGCGGCCGCGCGCCTCCGCGGGGACGCCGAGGCCGGCGAGAGCGGTGTCGGCGAGACGTTCGCGGTGCCAGCCGCCGCGCGCCTCGAAACGGGCGAACAGCTCGCCGTGCCGGCGCACCGCGGCGGCGCGCCGGTCCGCCGGGAGATCCTCGCGCGCCATCTCGATCTCCAGTTCGCGCAGCCTCGCCTCCGCCTCGATGAGGTCCGAGAAGGCGTCGAGAGCCTCCTCCCGGGCGGTGCGGCCGGGGGTGAGGGTGATCCGTTGCGGGAGGCAGGCGACCCGCAGGTCGCGGGAGATCGCGACCGTACCGTCGTCCGGCGCGAGGAGTCCGCCGAGGATGCTCGCGAGCGTGGTCTTGCCGCCGCCGTTGGGTCCGACGAGCCCGTACCGCCGGCCCGGCTCCAGCGCGACGGAAACCCCCCGGAGGACGGGCTCCCCCCGATAGGCCTTTGTCAGGTTCCGCGCGGTCAGGACCGGCATGGGCGGGATTCTGCCGTCGGGAGGGCGTCCGACCGGTGAAAATGGCGGGACCCGGTCGCGCCGCACGTGACCGCGCCGCAGGGAGTCACGACATGAGCGCAACCCCACCCGCCCCGAAGACCACGGATCGTTTCCGGCGGATCGACGAGATCCTCCGCCGGGCCCACGCCGACGGGCGGACGTTCCTCTACGAGTTCGAGGTCTACCGGATCCTGCTCTGCATGGGCCTCAACGCCCCGTCACAGGTCCACATCCCGAATCTCGAGTCCTTCGACCCGGACCTCCTGCGCCTCATCCCCGGCGATGAGGTCGTCGTGAAGGTGGTCTCGCCCGACATCGCCCACAAGTCCGACGTCGGCGGCGTGGCCTTCGCGAAGAACACGGTGGAGGACGTTGTCCGCGCCTACCGCTCGGTCCGCGACGCGGTGCGGGAGCAGTCGCCCGGATCGGCGTTCCACGGCGCGATGATCGTGGAGAAGATCCAGTTCGGGAAGAGCTTCGGCCACGAGGTACTCGCCTCGCTCCGTCAGGACCCCTCCTTCGGCCCCGTCGTCTCGTTCGGCGCCGGCGGGCTCTTCACGGAGTTCTTCGCCCGCGAGTTCGCCCAGGGGCGCGGCCTCGCCGTCCGCTCCACCTTCGGCCTCGACCGCGAGGCCATCCGCGCCATGGTCCGCCAGCCCGCGATCTGCCAGCCGCTGTCCGGCAAGGTGCGCGGCGTTCCGCGGCCGCTCGTGGAGGAGGAGCAGCTCGTGGAGCTCCTCGAGGTGCTGCGTGACCTGGCCGACCACTACAGCCCCCGCAACGTGGAGAGCGACTTCACCATCCACGAGATGGAGCTGAACCCGGTGGTGGTGACCGAGGACCGCCGCCTCGTGGCGGTGGACGGTCTCCTGCGCTTCGACGACCACAAGTTCGTCTGGCCGCCCCGCCCGGTGGCCCGGATCCGGAAGCTCCTCGAGCCGAAGTCCGCCGTCGTCATCGGCGCCTCGGCGACGGTAAAGAACCCCGGGCGGATCATCCTCGACAACCTCGTCGCGGGAGAGGGGATCCCGAAGGACCGCATCTACGCCCTGCATCCCGAGGCGTCCGAGATCGGCGGAGTCCCCGCCTTCAAGGGGCTTTCCGACCTGCCGGACAAGGTCGACCTCGCCGTCGTCTGCGTGCCGGCCGCGCCGGCGATGGACCTGATCGAGGAGATGGCCCTGAGCCGTCGGGTCGAGTCCGTCATCCTCATCTCCGGGGGCTTCGCCGAAACGGAGGGCGGGAAGGAGCGCGAGACGCGCCTCCGGCGCCTCCTCGAGGCCGGCCACGTGGAGCCGGATGGCGGACTCATCGTGAACGGGGGGAACTGCCTCGGCATCTACTCCCGGCCCGGCGGATACAACACGATCTTCCTGCCGCCCTACAAGGTGGCCTTCGCCGAGGCACGCGGCGAGAACGTGGCGCTCATCAGCCAGAGCGGCGCGTACCTGGTGACCTCCACCTCCAACTTCGAGCGGACGATCCGGCCCCGGTACGCGATCTCGTTCGGGAACCAGATCGACCTGAACGCCGCCGACTACCTCGAGTACCTGAAGGACGACCTCTCCGTGGACGTCTTCGGGGTCTACCTGGAGGGGTTCCGGCCCTACGCCGGCCGGCGGTTCCTGCGGGTGGCGGCGGAGATCGTGCGCGGCGGGCGGTCGATCATCATGTTCAAGGCCGGACGGACGGCGGAGGGCGCGTCCGCCGCGGCCTCCCACACCGCGGCCATGGCCGGCGACCACGTCGTGACCAGCGAGGTCCTCCGGCAGGTGGGCGTCGTGTCGTGCGAGGACCTGAACCAGTTCGAGGATTACCTGAAGACGTTCTCGTTCCTGCGCGACCGCCCGCCCGTGGGCCGCCGGGTGGGGATCGTCTCCAACGCCGGCTTCGAGTGCACCGTGGCCGCGGACCGCTGCTTCGACCTGAAGCTCGCCCAGCTCTCGCCGCAGACTCTCGGGCGGATCCGCAAGCTGATCCCGGAAGGCATCGTCGCGCCCCGCAACCCGCTGGACTGCACCCCCACGACGCCGACGGAGCGGTTCCTCGCCCTCCTGCGCGCCATGGCCGAGGATCCGGGCGTGGACTGCCTGATCGCTTCGCCGCTTCCGCTCACGCCGTTCCTGAACACGCTGCCGGCGGGGCCCGGCCATGACGAGGACATCACCCGGGAGGACTCCGTCCCCAGCGGCCTCATCCGTCTCGCCGCGGAGATCCGCAAGCCCATGGTGGTGAACCTCGATTCCGGTCGCCTGTACGACCCCATGGTCACGATGCTGGAGGTGGCCGGCATCCCCGTATTCCGGCGGATCGACCGCGCCACGCGTGCCCTCTCCACCTACGTCAACTACCGGAGGTAGACGGAAGGTGCGAGAGGTGGTTGCGGGCGGGCGCGTCGCAGGGGTGGGATTCGAGGAAGTGCTCGAGCTGGCGGCGGCCCTCGTCGGCGCGGCCGAGCTGGCACAGCACCACGCCCATGTGGTAGCGCGCCATCGCGAACTCCGGCGTCAGCACGAGGCATTCCCGGAAGTGCGACAACGCCTCCTCGAGCCGGCCCAGGTGATAGAGCGTGATGCCGAGGCGGTAGTGCGCCGAATGGTACTCCGGGTCCACCGTGAGCGTCCGGGCGTACGCCGCCCGTGCCCCCTCCATGTCGCCCGCATGGTAGAGGGAGACGCCCAGGTCGTACCAGGCGTCGGCGAAGCCCGGACTGCCGTCCGCCGCTTCCTTCAGGCACTCCGCGGATTTCTCCACCAGACCCTGGTGGTAGAGGATGTCCCCCGCGAGCCAGAGCGCCACGGAGCGCCAGGGCTCGCCCGGGCCGATCTTCCGGAGGGCGGCGCGGGAGGCCTCGAGTTCCCCCCGCTCCTTCAGGCGCAGCGCCTCGAGGATCCGTTCGTCCGGCTGCCGGGCGTGGAGTGCGGCGCCGCAACCGCCGCAGAACCGGTTATCCGACGGATTCTGGTGTCCGCACCGCTCACAGCGCATGGGGTGGTTCTCCGGAGCCGAAGGGCCGTTTTTCCCCTTACGGGGGGAATATCCCGCGCCGGGGGCGGCCCCATGCGTACCCGGCCGCGCTGTGTTCCGGAAGAAATGGCCTTCGGACGGCGGGCACCGGGTTTGCTCGACATCTCCGGTTCGGGCCGGAAAGGCGACCCTGGAGGGAGCGCATGAACGAAACCTCGACCGTTTCCCGCACGCTGCTGCTCGGCGACGAGGCGGTGGCTCTGGGAGCGATCCACGCCGGCATCTCCGGGGCTTTCGGCTACCCGGGCACCCCCTCCACCGAGATCTTCGAGTACGTGGAGGGCTTCCGGGACTGGCCGATCTCGGCGCGCTGGGCCACCAACGAGAAGGTGGCCTTCGAGGAGGCGCTCGGCATGAGCTACGCGGGCAAGCGTGCCCTCGTGACCATGAAGCATGTAGGCCTCAACGTCGCCGCCGACGCCTTCGTGAACTCGGGGATCACCGGCGTGAACGGCGGGCTCGTGCTCGCGGTCGCCGACGATCCCGGCATGCACTCCTCGCAGAACGAGCAGGACAGCCGGTACTACGCCCATTTCGCCCTGATACCGTGT
>JALOQY010000531.1 GCA_025459285.1 Planctomycetota bacterium
ACGCCTCTCCCCGAGTCACCTCGATTTCGACCCTCCTCGACGCGAAGTTGAGGACGACGACCGACTCCATCCCATTCGCCCCATCGTCAGTGCGCGCCGCGAGCGTGTAGCGGCCCGACGCGAGGTCGCGCAGCACGAAGCCCGCATCACCAGCGGACCGGAGGACGAGGCTCGGGGCATCGTCGGCCCACGGGTTCTGGAGGCGGCCCTCGATGGAGATGGTGCGGAGATCGGGGATATGCGGGCGGAAGCGTACCTCCACGAGCGCCGGCACGGGGATGCCGTCCCGCGTGACCCGGCCCAGGATCGCACCGTGGCCGCAGGGCAGGCTCCCGCGGGCGAGCGCCGGATCCGGAGTGGTCATCAGGGGCGCGACGGTCTGAGGACGCTCGCTTTCGACCCTCGCGGGACTTCTCCGATCGGGCGGGGACGTTGGGGGGACAAGGACCATGGACAGCACGAGAGCACTCGCGATCGCGAGGAGGAGTGCAACGGACCGCATCTTCATCTCGGGATTGCCTCCCATGGCAGTCAAGCCCCGGGGTCGAGGGAGATGAGAATCGGCGGTCTGGGCCGGTGGTCCCAAACCGGGTCGGCGCGGGAACCGGGCGGAGACCAACTCGTCCCCCTGCGACTCGAGCCCGACGTGCAAAGTGGCAGTCGAGCAATCAGGCATCATTAGAACCGTTTTCTGCTGCCGGTTCAACGGGGTGCCGGAGTCCTCGCCATCCGCCGTTCTCCCGCGCCCAGACGAGCCGCGGCGCCCGCCCCGCGCCGGCCAGCCGGTGAGACCGGCGCACCGCAAGCCGCACGAGGAAACCCTCGAAGCGACCGCGCCGGCGCAGTTCGTTCCGTGCGTGGTTTCTTGCCACGCCGCACAGCCAGCCCACCGGATGTCCCCCGCGCGTGGGTCCTCTGCCTTCGAGCGCGGTGAGGAAGGCCTCCTGCACGGCGCCCCATGCGGCGGCGTCGTCCAGGGCGTGGGTCCGGGCGGCCGTTTGCACCTTTGCGCGCACGTGCCGGCGAGGGCGACCCAGTCGTGGCCGATCTCTTCCATCGGAAGCCTCCCCTCCATCCGGTTCTAGTGTCCGCAGAGGGCCGTTCCGATCCGCCGTTCCTCCCCGGCGCCTTCACGCCGCGTTCTTCGCCCGCCGTCCACGCCCCCCATCACGGACCGGACCGCCTACTCCCCGGACTGCAGCGGGCCGGGCCCTTTGGCCGAAGGCGTCGTGCCGGATCTTCCGGGGCGCGGTATCATGGCCCATCGCCGAGGAGGTCGTTCCCGTGATGAAACCGGTCCGTGTCGAGGCACTCGAGGGTTTCCGGCTCCGGGTCAGGTTCGCGGACGGAACGGAGGGCGTCGCCGACCTTGGGCGCTTCGCGCATCGGGGTGTGTTCCGCCTCTGGGACGAGCCGGGCGCGTTCGACCGCGTGAGCGTCGGACCGAGCGGGGAGATCCAGTGGTCGGAGGACGTGGCGCTCTGTTCCGACGCGCTGTACCTCACGATCAGCGGGAAGGCCGTCGAGGAGGTCTTCCCCACCCTCGGCGAGGCCACCCTCCGTGCCTGAGCTCTGCCGGTTCTATGGCATCGTCATCAAGATGTTCTTCGGCGACCATGCGCCGCCCCACTTCCACGCCGAGTACGCCGGGTTCGAGGCCGTGATCGCCATCCATTCCGGCGCCGTGCTGGGCGGGAGGCTGCCCCCGCGGGCGATGGGACTGGTTGCCGAGTGGGCCTCGCTGCGGCGCTGAGAACTCCTCGCGGCGTGGGCGCGGGCAGAGGCCCTGGGACCCCTCGGCCGGATCGAACCTCTGCCCTGATCCGCCGCCGCAGCCGGGGAGTGCCCGAGGCAGAACTACGGCCCGATCGACAGACCCACCGGATCGGACCTTCCGCCACCCACGCACTGCGGAGCGCCCGGCGGAGCGTCCGGCGTGCAACTCCTGAAACTCGGGAAACACCTGAAACAAGTCGACGCCGCAAGTGACGGGACATCAAGGGGCGTGCTCCCGCATGGGATTCAGAAGGTCGGAGGTTCGAATCCTCTCGCCCCGACCAACCCCCTCCCGTCCCACAGGCCGCGTAGGACGCGGGTTCCGCCGGGCCGAGACCCTGAAGATGGTCCAATTCGGACTTGGCGCTCTTCATTCACGGAGCGCCCCACGGAGCGTCGAAAGTCGCGAGTCTGTGGCGGCCGGGTTCACACGCCAACAGGCGCCACGCGGTGGTGGCCCACCCGACTTTCAGGTTCCTCGAGCCACCTTCCCCGCGGACGCCGCGCGACCTTCCCGACGCACGCTACCTCGGAGGGGAGAGCCAGGACTCCCAGTCCTGTGGCGAACGGAGGCGGCGGAGGGCATCCCGGAAGACGACGGCATTGCCGGCGAACCCGGTGACGCGAGAGACCGGCGGCAGTGGCTCGGAGTCCGTAAGTGCAGGGACGTCCTTGCGAAGCAGGGCGACCGAGACCCTCGCGGGGGGCGATGAGGGGGCTTGGGGAATGATGTCACTCTCGTCCCGAGCCCCCCCACCCGTGAGGGAGATCCTCGTTGCTCCGGCACGGAAGACCACGTCAATGTACTCGAGAACAGTCCCGACCGGGACGTCCCCGCCCGCTTCGATCTCCGCGTACTTCAGGTCCGGCCTCGTCCTCAGCAACCTGAACAGGTCCCTTCCTCCCCCGGTGGGCTCTCCGCTCACCCGGAGGCGGATGTCGAAGGACACGGCACCGGGATCCGGGTGGGGCTCGGGGGTGT
>JALOQY010000532.1 GCA_025459285.1 Planctomycetota bacterium
GACCGACGAGCTGTACGGTCACGACGGGTTGTGGCTCGGGCCGCGCGGGCGCGACTACGGCGTCATGCTGCCGGACCCCAAGCCCTACCAGCACGCGAACCTGTATCCCGATCCGAACTCCACCTACTGGTTCGCGATCATGGAGATGCCTGAGGGCAGCGTGCTGAAGCTCCGTGGCCGCTTCCCGCACGGACGGTACATGCAGTTCGCGCTGTACAGATCCGACCCACTCGGGGGATTCACCGCCACGGGCGAGGCCTTCATCGACCACGAGATCGAACCGGACCCGGGCTCTGAGAATCCGTTCATTCCCGGGGCGAACCGGCTGACGGAAAGCCGGGAATACACGATCCGGATCGCGAACGTCGATGCTCCGGCGGATCCGGGCGATCGTGAGCCGAACACGCTGTACGCGGGTACAGGAGCAAAGATTCAGGTCGTCTACCGCGTGTACCTGCCCGATCCGGGCTGCGACGGGGATGCCGGCGTGGGTCTCCCGTCCTACACGGCGACGCTCGCCGATGGCACCGAGCTCTCGGCGGAACAGGTCCGCGAGCAGTTCAACCGCCCGCTCCTCCAGGGAGTCGCCCCAGGGATGAAAGTCGAGGACTGGCTGGCGCTGTGCAACGCCCCCGACAACGATCCCGCCCTCCAGCCCGAAACGACCCCGGCCCGCAACCCGCCGGTCCTGGAGCGCTACTTCAACAACAAGTGGAACCTGATCGGTGTCTTCAAGTCGCCGGAGGATCGCGCCAAGTTCCCCTCGCACGCGGAGACCGGCTTCGGCGGAGACCCGGCCACCCTGTTCATGATCGGATTCGTCAACAGGTCGTTCGGGCCGGTGCTCGTCGTTCGCGGCAAGATGCCGGAGTATCCCGACACCTACCGTGGCGAGGACGGCAAGGGGCTCGCGACGATGACCGACTGGCAGTCGCGGTACTGGTCGGTGATCATGAGCGAGGCCCCGCCCTCCGGAATGGGGGCGGACGCGCTGTCCGACATGCAGGTGCCGCTGGATGCCGACCGCAACTACACGATCGTCGTCTGCCGTCCAGAGGATCGCCCCGCCAACGCCACCGACGAGAACGGGGTCGCCTGGATGGATTGGGGCACGAGGGGGGAGGGTCTCGACGACGAGCGCAGCCGCACCGACTTCGGATTGATCCTCTTCCGGTTCATGTACAACAACCCCGACTGGGCGCAAAGCCCGGAGCGGATCGCCGAGAGCGGAGACCATGGGCCCATACTTCCCGCGGCTGTCCTACACCGACAAGGAAGCCTTCGAGGCGGGAAGGGCCTGAGATAGCGCGCCGCCTGACCGAGAACGAAAAGGCGGCGAACGGCCCACTCCCCGGCGACCACGGGCTTGTCGAGGACGAGTTCCACGGCAGTGCGAGCATCGCGTCGCCCGGCTATTTCCCGTCGCTGAACGGCGCCGAGCTTGCCGACGCCGAGCGCAGCGCGTGCTTCCCCTATGCGCCCTTCACGGGTACGCACGACGGGCCCAACGTTGTCTACGCCTGGCGAAGCGAAGACGATTATCAGGGGACGACCTTCCTCTGCAACCGCCGTCCGGGCGAGCTGTTCCTGGCGGGAGGCAACTCTCCCAAGGCTGACGGTCCGGTTGAACCCGGGCCGTACGTCGCCCGGGTAGACGCGACGACCGGGAAGCAGGTCTGGTGCACGTACCTCGAGAACGCGAACGTCTCGGGAGCGTGGATCGCGACGACGAACCTCAACATCCTCGCGAGCGGGAAGATCGTGACCTCCTGGGCAAACCGGATAGCTCTCCTGGACGCCGATACCGGTGCGATATTGCGGACCGGGACGCTTCCACCGGGGGAAGCGTCGGCCGAGGACTCGAGCTTCAAGCACCTGACGGTCGCGCCGGACGGCACGCTCATCCTCAAGAACCAGTGCCGCCCCGCCGGCAACACGCAGCAGAGCAGCCTGGCGATCTTCAAGGGGCTCCATGACGGCCTGACCCAGGCGAACTCGATCTTCGTGGCCGTCGACCCGGAGAGTCTCGAGGTGCTGGACACGATGCAGATGCCGGAGCCGGCGACGACGCCACACGGAATCACGACCTTTGACGGGCGCATCGCGATCTACACCTGCGCCGACGAGCACGCGTACCGCTACTTCTGGGATCCGGAATCGAAGAAGCTCTCCCTCGACGAATCGTGGGTCGTGTCCTACCTCGACGAAGGGCAGACGACCGGTGACGCGCCCGGGATCATGGGCGACTGGATCACGATCCAGACGAATGGCGCCGGCGGCAAGGTGCCGTCGAGCGTGGTGGCCGTCAACCAGCACGATCCGAGCCGGATCACTTCGATCACTCCCTTCGGGCCGCTGAAGGGCCGGCAGATGAGTCTCGCACCGCCGAAGACGTGCACCGACGTGGGGAATGGCATGCTCTACTCGGCCGACGCGGGCGTCGGGAAGGTGGCAGGACTCCGGCTCGACCAGGAGACCGGAGATCTGACGACGGCCTTCGTGGTCGACGCCAAGTCCCTCACCTTCCAGCCGACCATCGGGCCGAAGGATCGCCGTGTCCTCATCCTCTCGAACATGAAGGGGGATCTCCCCAGGATGCCCACCATGCTCGAGTTGATGACCGGCCGCTACAAGGAGCAGGTGACCTGGCGCGACGCGGCGACCGGACGGCTGCTCGCAGAGTCGGACTTCTTCGAACCGCTTTCGCCGAACTGCCTGATCACGCCCGGCTACGGAGGACGCGCCTACTACCCGACGGCGGAGGGTTTCATCACCCTGCAGGTGCGACCGGCCTCCGGCTAGCTCTTCGGGTTAAAGTGCCCGGTATGGCGACGGCCGAATTCGAACCTTCGGCCGAAGTCGGCGGGGCGCCGTTGATCGCTTCCAAGCTGCGCGCGGCCGAATTCCGCGCTGGCAGCGTCCCTCGATCCTCTCTCTGCGACCTCCTCTCGGCGAGTGAGGCGCAGGTTGTGGTGATTGCCGCACCACCTGGATACGGCAAGTCAACGCTTCTCGCCGAGTGGGACACCCGATCCGGGATCCCGTTCGCCTGGCTGACCCTCGACGCCGCCGACAACGATCCCATCGTGCTGCTCACCTACCTGGCCGGAGCTCTGAGGGGCCTCAT
>JALOQY010000018.1 GCA_025459285.1 Planctomycetota bacterium
GGAGAGGTAGTCGGTGGGCGGTACCGAAGCCCGCGCCGGGGCCGACAACCCTTCGGGCCGGGGTGATCCGCTTCGCGGCGCGTCGTCGCTCCTCGTCGCTCCTAGCGCCACTCGCGGCTGACCCCGGCGCGGCTCGCGGGGGATTATTGCTCACGCTCTGACTTCACTCGGCGGGCCGCCCGGCCGATAGAGAGGCGTGGTTTCCGGTTCGCCCGACTCCCCGCACGCCACGCCGGGGGGAGCACCCCTCCGCCCCCTCCTTGCCGCCGGAGCGGCACTGTGTCTCTCCCTGCCCGTCCTCGCCGGCGGGGTGCCGGCGCTCGTCGCGGCGGGTGCGGCGCCGATCCTCGCGGGCCTGTTCGCGGCCCGGGCCCGGCGGAGGCTCGACGCCGTCCTGCGCCGCCGCGACGAGGAGGTCCGCGACACGATCGACCGCTTCGCCGAGTCGGAGGCCCGGTACCGCGGCCTCCTCGACGCCATGCGGGAGGGGTTCGCGGTGGTGGACCTCTCGGAACGCGTCCTGTTCGCGAACCGGAGGTTCGCCCGGATGCTCCGCGTGCCTCCCGAGAGCCTGATCGGCCTCGAACTCACGTGCTTCCTCACGGGCCGCCACAAGGAACGCCTGCTCCGGCAGTCGCTCCGCCGGAAGGCCGGGAAGGCGGGCCGGTACGCCCTGGAGTGGCGCGCCGCCGACGGCCGGAGGGTCTTCACTCTCGTCTCCAGCGCCCCGCTCCGGAACCGGGCCGGCGAGGTCATCGGCTCCTTCGGCGTGGTCACCGATGTCACCGAGCGCCGCCGCCTCATGCGACACGCCGGGCGCACGGCCCTCGCCCGCGCCATCGGAGAGATGGCCGGCGGCATCACCCACGACTTCAACAATCGGCTGGCCGCCGTGCTCGGGAACACCCAGCTTCTCCTGCTCCGGGAGCAGGACGCCGAGAAGACGCACATCCTGAAGGCCATCGAGGCGTCGGCCCGCGAAGGAGCCGAGACGGTGCGCCGACTCCACGAACTCACCCGCACGCGACGCGACCGGGAGGTGGAGGAGATCGACGTCCACCTCCTCCTCTCGGACCTGCTCGACCTGATGGTCTACCAGTGTCGCGGGCGCGAGCAGCCGGCCTCGGCATGGACGATCGACCGGGACTTCCGCGCCACGCGGGCGATTCCCGCGTGGCCCGCGGCGCTCCGCGAGGCGCTGGTCAACGTGATCCTCAACGCCTTCGACGCCATGCCCGAAGGCGGGACACTCCGAGTCGAGACGAGGGACGGTCCGGGGGCGGTGACGATTTCGATCCGCGACTCCGGGCCGGGCATGCCGGACGACGTCGTGAAGCGGATCTTCGACCCGTTCTACTCGACCCGCGGCCCGCGGCGCGCGGGCCTCGGCCTGCCGGTCGCCTGCGCGATCATCCATCGCCACAACGGCACGGTGGACGTCGCGAGTTCCCCGGGTCAGGGCACCGTGGTGACCTTCCGGCTGCCCGCCTCGGAGAGGCTCCTGGGACCGGTCGCTCCGCCTGCTCTCCCCGTCCGCCGGCCGACGCCCGCGCCGCGTACGACCCCGCCGTCTCCGCACCGTCACCGCATCCTCGCCGTGGACGACGAGGAGGACATGCTGCGCCTCCTGCGACTGGCCCTCGGCCAGCGGGGCCACGAGGTCCTCACGGCCGGCAGCGGAGTGGACGCGCTGGAGATCCTGGCCGCGGGACCGATCGACGTCCTCGTGACCGACCTCAGCATGCCGGGGATGCCCGGGGACGAACTCGCCCGAGTCGCGCGGCAGGACCGGCCCGAACTGCGCGTGCTGCTCACGACGGGTTCCGTCGACGACCTCCCCGAGGCCACCGGGAGCTTCGATGCCCTGGTCCGCAAACCGTTCGCCATCCCCGAGATCGTCGAGACCGTGGAGATGCTCCTGCCGGATGCGGCCCGGGGTCAGTCGGTGGCGACGGGGTAGCCGGCCGCGACCCAGCCGTCGAAGCCCTCGTACATGTGGTGGATGGTAGTGAAGCCCAGGGCGCGGAGCGTCACCAGCGCGAGGGCGCTCCGGGTACCGGACTTGCAGTGGAGCAGGTACTCCCACGACGGATCCAGCCGGGCGGCCCGCGCCGCGAAGTCCGCCTCCAGGACATCGATGTTCAGCGCCCCGGCGAGGTGGCCGTACCAGAACTCCACGGGCATGCGGACGTCGAGGATGGCGAAGAACGGGTCGCCGGCATGCGCGTCCACGAGGGCCTTCGCCTCGGCCACGGTGACCTCCGTGACCAACGGGTCGTCGTCGAGGATCGTGACGGTGGCGGAGAACTCGCGGGAGAGCTCGTAGCGGCCCTGCGCCCGGAGCAGCGTGACGGTGAGGGTCTCGTTCGCCTCCGGCAGTGCGTCGTCGAGGGGGGTGACCGCGATCTCGACGCCCCGGCTCCCGGCCGGGATCCGGACCGGGTTCGGGAAGGGAGCCTCGGCGAAATCCACGCCGGCGGCGTTCGAGGCAGTGCCGGAGACGGCGCAGGCCACGGCGAGGGAATCCCGGACTTCGCCGGTCCGGGTTACCGAGAACCGGGCCGGCGCCCCGCCCTCGCTCCCCGCGGCGGCGATCGCGACGATCGTCACGCGCGGCGTCGACGAGCCCGACCCGCCGCCGCAGGACGGAACGAGCAGACCGGAAACCAGCACCACCCCGGACAACCACGGGACCAACCGCATGGTGTGCCTCCGCGCCGATCCCCCGACAGGATCTCCATCTTCCGGCAGATCAGGTCTTGCACATTCGGCATTTCCGGTGAGAATGGCGGGGTCGGAGCGGGCCGGGCGGCCGCGGCGGGGAGCGATCCACCGTCGAGGAAAGTCCGGGCACCGCAGGGCAGGGTGGTGGGTAACGCCCACCGGCCGCGAGGCCAGGGACAGTGCCACAGAGAACAGACCGCCGATGGCCGGGAAACCGGCTCAGGCAAGGGTGAAACGGCGAGGTAAGAGCTCACCGCCGGGGCGGCGACGTCCCGGGCACGGTAAACCCCACCCGGTGGAAGGCCAAATAGGGAGGGAGGCGGGAAACCGCCGCGGCGTGGCCCGCGCCGCCAAACCTCCGGGTAGGCCGTTCGAGGCGGCCGGTAACGACCGTCCCAGAGGAATGGCCGCCGGGCGGGAAGAAGGGGCGACCCGTAAACCGCCGCACAGGACCCGGCTTACAGGCCCGCTCCGGCCCCTGTTCTCCGGGGGGAGCACGCCTGGCCCGCGCGCCGCGGGCGGGCGGGAGCTTCGCCCGGCGCCGGCCCCATGGGCAAGGCGGGATTGCCTTGCCGTGGGCATCGAGGTGCGTTAGAGTCAGGCTGAGGGTCAGACCGAAGACCGATCCCGGCGCGGTGCGCCGGCGCCGATGAGGCAGGGCCGCCCGAGCGGCTCCCGAGTCTTCCCCTCGCTCCCGACTCCGTCTGACCCGGGGTGTTTCCGTAGTCACGCCGGGCTTCCGGCGGCGCATTCGCGTCCACCGGGCCCCATCGGAAGGAAACCGTAGTGCGACACAAGCAGCAGAACCGGCAGCAGAAGTCCAAGGGCCGTCCCCATCACCGCGGTCACCGCCGCCGGCCGCACCACGGCGGACCGCAGGACCAGCGTGACTACCAGCCGCCGGCGAACGTCGATTCGCTCGCCGAGACGCAGGGGGTGCTGGAGATCGCGCACGAGGGCTACGGCTTCCTCCGGCAGGCGAAGCGGAACTACATCGTCCATCCCGACGACATCTTCGTCCCGGCGGGCCTCCTCCGGCGCGCGAACCTGCGCCAGGGGAGCCTCATCCGGGGCAAGGTCGCGCCGCCGCGCAAGCCCGGCCAGCGCCCCGCCCTCGCCACCGTCGAGGCGGCGGACGAGCGGGACCTCGAGACCTACGGGAACCAGGTTCCCTTCAAGAACCTCACCACGATCGACCCCACCGAGTGGCTCCGCCTCGAAACGAAGAAGAGCGACCCCACGCTCCGCGTCATCGATCTGCTCACCCCCATCGGTTGGGGCCAGCGATGCCTCATCGTCGCTCCGCCGCGCACCGGCAAGACGGTGATGCTGCAGAAGATCGGGAACGCGGTGAACGAGAACTACCCCGAGATGAAGGTCTTCGTCCTCCTCATCAACGAGCGGCCCGAGGAGGTCACGGAGATGCGACGTTCGATCCGCGGGGAGATCATCGCCTCCTCCCTCGACGAACTGGCCCCCCAGCACATCCAGATCTCCGAGATGACGCTGGCCCGCGCGCAGCGCCTCGTCGAGGCCGGGGAGGACGTCCTCGTCCTCGTGGACTCGCTGACGCGCATGGCCCGCGCCTACAACATGGAGATCGAAGGCAGCGGCCGGACGCTGTCCGGAGGCGTCGACTCGCGGGCGCTCGAGCGTCCGAAGGCCCACTTCGGCGCCGCCCGGAAGGTCGAGAACGGCGGCTCCCTGACGATCGTCGCGACCGCCCTCGTCGATACCGGCAGCCGCATGGACCAGGTGATCTTCGAGGAGTTCAAGGGGACCGGCAACTCGGAGATCGTCCTGTCACGCGAGCTGGCCGACCGGCGCATCTGGCCGGCGATCGACGTGAGCAAGTCCGGGACCCGCAAGGAGGAGAAGATCCTCCCGCCGGAGATCCTCAAGTCGAGCTGGATCCTCCGCCGCGTCCTCACCAAGATGAAGCCGGTGGAGGGGATGGAGCTTCTCGTGAAGAAGCTCGAGATCACCGCGAACAACGCCGCGTTCCTGGCGGCGTTCAAGGTCATCGAGTAGCGGAGGCAGACCATGCGCTGCTGGCGGCTGGCGATCCTCGCCCTCCTCTTCGGTTGTCTGCCCCTCGCCTGCGGCCCGGTGCCGGAGCCGGCGTCCGACCAGCCGGTGGAGGTCGCCGTCCTCTTCTTCAACGACATCCACGGCCACCTGCTGCCGTTCAACGTGAAGCTCCCGGACGGCACGAGGGGCGAAGTCGGGGGCATCGCGCGACTCGCTTCGCTGATCCGCGGGATCGCCTCCGACAACCACCGGCGGGGCGGGAAGACGGTGACCCTCATCGCCGGCGACATCCTGCAGGGCACCCCGATGTCCACGGTCTTCAAGGGGAAGCCCGACGTCGAGATCTTCAACGCCATCGCCGTCGATGCGATGACCGTGGGCAACCACGAGTTCGACTTCGGTCTCGATAACTTCCTCGAACTGAAGAAGCTCGCGCGGTTCCCCTTCCTCAGCGCCAACGTGGTGTGGAAGGAGTCGGGCGAACCGCTCTGCGACGGCGCCGTCTCGATTCCGCTCGCGCCGGATCTCCACCTCACCGTGATCGGGGTGACGACCACGGAACTGCTCACCACGACGAAGCCGTCGAACGTGGAGCGGATCGCCGTGAAGGATCCCGTGCCCATCGTGAAGGACCTCTACGGGAAGCACGGCCCGAAGGGCCCGGTCATCCTGCTCTCGCACAGCAAGGCGGACACCGACGAGGAGATCGCCCGGGCCGTCCCCGGACTCACCGCGATCATCGGCGGGCACGACCAGATCCTCCTGAACCCGCGCAAGCTCGTCGGCCCGGTGCCGGTGTTCCAGGCCTTCGAGAAGGGGCGATTCCTGGGGGTCCTGCGGCTCCTCGTGGCCCGCTCGGCGAAGACGGCCCTGCTCACGGACTGGGTCTACCTCCCGGTGACTCCCGATCTCACCGAGGATCCGGAAGTCGCCGAGCGCGTGGAGAGCTACCGGGCGCGACTCGACTCCCAGTTCAAGGAAGTCGTCGGCACCTGCGAGACGTACCTCGACGGCGAGCGCGGCCGGATCCGTTACGAGGAGACGAACCTCGGCAACTTCGTGACCGACATCATGCGCGAGTACACGAATGCCGAAATCGCTCTCCTCAATGCCGGGAGCCTCCGCGCGAGCCTCGACGAGGGGCCGATCACGCTGGAGGCGATCTTCAACGTGATGCCCTACGAGAATGAGCTGTGCCGGGTGGAGGTCACCGGGGAAGAACTGCTGCGGATCCTCGCCCGGGGCATGTCGGGAAGCCGCGAGGACGAGGACGGGGGTTTCCTGCACGTCTCGGGCCTCACGCTCCGCGTCCGCGACGGCAAGGTCCGGGACGTGCTCGTGGGCGGCGCGGGGGTGGATCCGGCCCGGACCTACACCGTGGCCATCACCGACTTCATGGCGTCGGGCGGCGACGGCTACGACATCCTGAAGGCGAAGCCGGCGGTGAAAACCGGAAGCCCTCTCCGGGACCTGATCGTCGACACGATCCGCTCGCGGAAAACCGTCTCCGCGAAGACCGAGGGCCGGATCGTCCGGGACTGACGCCCGTCGGCCCACGGCGGAGGTTGCCGGAATCGCGGCGTCCCCGGGCTAGCGGCGGTAGAGCAGGATGCGGGGCGTGAGGTCCTCCACCGCCACGTCCCTCACGCCGAGGAAGCGGAGGCCGAGGCCCTGCGCCTCCCGCTCGCCCTCGCGGATCTCGTCATCGGTGAGTTCGGGCCCCTTCGCGATCACGAGGATCCCGCCGGACCGCATCAATCCGTGGGCCTCCCGCACGACCTCCGCGGCCCGGCCCACGGCCCGGGCCGTCACCAGCCCGAACGCGTGCTCCGTCGCCGGGTGCGTGTGCGGCATCTCGATGCCGCGGCCCTTGACGGCGACCACCCGGGGCGAAAGGCCGAGCGTCGCGAGGGCCGCGGCGAGAAAGACCGCCTTCTTCCCGCGCGAGTCGACCAGGGTCGCCGACAGGTGCGGCGCCGCGACGACCAGTGGCACGCCCGGGAAGCCGGCCCCGGTGCCGAGGTCCAGGAGCGATCGGAACCCCTCCATGGGGCGCCCCTCCGCCACGAGCGCCGGCACCGGCGCGAAGGAGGCGAGGTAGAGCTTCCGCACCGCCTCCTCGGGCTCGGTGACACGGGTGAGGTTCAGCGTCCGGTTGGCCTCGAGGACGAGATCGAAGTGCCGGCGGAGGACGTCCACCTGACCCACGTCGAGGTGGACGCCCAGCCGCCCGGCCCGCTCGGCGAGCGTATCGAAGGCGCCCCCGGTCAGAGCTTCTCCGACCAGAGCTTCGCCTGGCTGAAGAGGGCCAGGTAGTCGCGCCCGCCGGCCTTACTGTCCGTGCCCGACATGTTGAAGCCGCCGAAGGGGTGGACCCCCACCAGGGCGCCGGTGCACTTGCGGTTGAAGTACAGGTTGCCGACGTGGAAGTGGCGCTTGGCGTAAGCGATCCGCTCGCGGACGTTGCTGCAGAACGCCCCGGTCAGACCGTACATCGTCCCGTTCGCGGCGTCGATCGCGTCCTTCCAGTCCTTCGCCCGGATGAACGCCACCACCGGCCCGAAGATCTCTTCCTGGGCGACCACGGCGTTGCGGTCCACGTCCGCGATGAGTGTCGGCTGGATGAAGAAACCGGCGCCGGGGAGCTTGGCGCCGCCGGCGAGGATCTTCCCTTCGCGGCTGCCGATCTCGATGTAGCGCAGGATCGTCCGCTCGGCGCTTGCGCCGATCACCGGGCCGATCTTGTTCTCGTAGACGTCCGTGGGACCGATCACCAGCTCCTTCGTCAATGCCACGGACTTCGCGAGCACCTCGTCGTAGACCTTGTCCACGATGATGGCCCGGGAACCCGCCGAGCACTTCTGGCCCTGGTAGCCGAAAGCCGAGGCGACGATGTCGCGCGCGGCGGCGGCGAGATCGGCGGTCTCGTCGATGACCATGCAGTCCTTGCCGCCCATCTCGAGAATCGTGCGCTTCACGAAGATCTGTCCGGGCACCGTCTCGGCGGCCTTGCGGTGGATCTCGAGGCCGACCTCCATGGAGCCGGTGAAGGCGATGGCGCGGACGTCCTTGTGACGCACGAGGAAGTCGCCGGCGATCCGCCCGGGGCCGGTGAGGAAGTTCACGACACCCGGTGGCATTCCCGCCTCTTCGAGGATCTCGAAGACGAGCTGCCCGATCATCGGGGTGTCGCTCGCGGGCTTCAGGACGACGGTGTTTCCGGCGGCCATGGCGGCGGTCGCCATGCCGGTGAGGATGGCGCACGGGAAGTTCCACGGCGGGATGACCGCGATGACCCCGAGGGGGATCCACGACAGCTCGTTCATCTCCCCGTGGAGGGCGGTGACCGGCTGGGGGCCGCCGTAGCGGATCGCCTCGTGGCCGTAGAAGTCCATGAAGTCGATGGCTTCGGCGGTGTCGGCATCGGCCTCGACCCAGGACTTGCCGGCCTCGAGGACCATGAGGGCGGACATGAGGTGTTTCTTCTGGCGGAGGATCCGCGCGGCCCGGAGCAGGACCGTGGCGCGCTCGTCCGCGGGGAGGCCCGACCAGGCCGGAAAGGCGGCGAGGGCGGCGTCGATGGCCTTCTGGGCCTCGGATTCCGTGGCCTTCGCGAAGTGGCCGACGACCTCCGAGGGATTCGACGGGTTCGTGGAGACGAAGGTCTCGGCGCAGGCGATCCGCTCGCCGCCGATGACGAGCGGGTGGGTCTTCCCGAAGCGGGTGCGGATCGCGGCGAGGGCCCGCTGCATGGCCTCGCGGTTCTTCGGATCCGTGAAGTCGGTCAGGGGTTCGTTCCGGAACTCGGTCAGCATGGCTCCTCCGTACGGTGCGGCGGCACCGGAAACCCCCATTGTAGTGGCCGCGCAATAGGAAGCGAAGATGCCCCGGCGCCCCGCGCAGGGCGGGTAAACTGACCCAGGGTCATTTCTCCCGCCCGGGAGGAATGACCCTGGGTCAATCTTCCCGGATTTTCGGGGGAACGGAGGGGGGGCGCGGGCGGTCCTTGGGGTGGAGGAGCCGAGTTTGCCGACGGAGGACCTGATCCGGCTGGTCGAGGCGGTCCGGGACGGCCATCCCGAACGGATGGCTGAACTGCTCGCCCGGAGCGCGGGCATCGTCCACGCCCTCGCCCGGGCCCGTCTCGGGGACGGCTTCGCCGCCGAGGAGGCCGCGGCGGACGCGCTCTGCCGGGTGGCGCGGGGCCTCCCCGGTCTCGCCGAGCCCCGGAGCTACGTCTCGTGGCTCGGGCGGATCGCCTCGCGTTGCGCGGCGGACGTGGCCCGGAAACCGGCGGCAACGGTCGGTCCGGAGCGGACGGAGCCGGCCGACCCCGGTCCCGGCCCCGCCGCCGCCACCGAGGCCGCGGAGCGGGCCGGGGCGATCCGGAGGGCTGTCGCCGGCCTGCCCCCGAAGCTCCGGCAGCCCGTGCTCCTCCACTACGTCGAGGGCCTCTCCTACCGGGAGATCGCCCATGCGCTCGGCACCGGCCTCTCGTCGGTCGCCCGTCGCATGGAGAAGGCCCTCCGGACCCTGAAGCAGGCGCTGGGAGAAGAACCATGAGCCGGGAACGCTGCCCGCAGTGCGGCGAGGACGGGAAGTTCCACGCCGAGGTCGAGTCGGCCCTTTCGCGGGACGCCCTCGACCCGTCGGATCGGGAGCGGCTGGCCGCGGAAGCCCGGCACCGGGAAGGAGGACCCATGGCACGAGGAAGAGGCTCTCTGGTGATCGTCGCCCTCGCGGCGGCGGCGCTGCTCATCGTGGCGGCGCGGTACGTGCTGGACGGCGACCAGGTCGCGCCGGCGCCGCCGCGGGAGACGGAGACGGCGCGCGCCCCGGCGCCACGCCCCGACCTGCCCCCGCTCCCCGCGGCGCCGGCCGGCGCGCCCACGGAAACCGGCGCCGGACCCGCGGCCCCGGCGCCCGAACCGGCGGCGCGCGCCGCCGCGCCGGCGCCGGCCGGACCACCCGCCGACGAGTCAGCCGGCGCACCCGCCCCCATCGGCGAACTCTCCGGCGTCGTCGTCGGCACCGACGGCCTCCCCGTGGCCGGGGCGAAGGTCGAGGCCTGGTGCCAGGACCCCGACCCCGAAATCAAGCCCCGCCACTTCCGGGCCGAGAGCGACCCGAACGGGGAGTTCCGCTTCGACGGCGTCCCCGCCGGGAAGTGGTTCATCGACGCGAGCGCGGCGGGCCGTACCCCGCGGCGCTACCTGGACCTCCGCCTCTCACCGGACTCGGGTCTCGGCGGCCTCCGGCTCGTGCTCGCGGGGGAGGATCCATCGAAGACCGGCGCGATCGAGGGCACGGTGACGGGGCGCGACGGCCAGCCGGTGGCGGGGGCGAGGATCGCGATCGAGGGCCGCTCCGGGGGCGGCTCGGCGACCACGACGACGGATGGTGCCGGCTGCTATCGGCTGGCCCCGGTGGTGCCCGGCGACCACGTCATCCGGTTCTCCGACGGGGTCGAGAGATCGCGGTTCATTTCGGTCGCCCCCGGGCAGACCGTGCGCGTCGACTTCGGCGGAGGCGGCACCCTGCGCGGGATCCTGCTGGATGCCTCGGGCACCCCCCTGGCGCAGGCCATCGTCCGCATCGCCCCCCTGGACGAGGCGGGAAAGTACCTCGGCGGGAAGTACCAGCCCAGCTCGACGCGGACCGGAGTGGACGGGCGGTTCGAGATCCCGGCGGTCACCGCCGGCCCCTGGCAGGCCCAGGTCCAGGTCCTCACGAAGGGAGACAGCTTCTCCGCGAACCTGGGGACCCTCGATCTGACGGGCGGGGACCAGGAGGTCACCCTGCGGCTGCGCGAGAGCGGGATCGCGGGGCGGCTCCTCGACGCCGACAACGGGGAGAAGCCGTCTGGCCGCCCCCAGATCTCGCTCTACGTCATCGAGCCCTGGAGCTTCGCGGCCACGGCCTTCCTGAACGAGGACGGGAGCTTCCGGTTCCGCAGCGTCGCGCCGGGCCGCTACCGGATCTTCGTCCACCTGGAGGGCTATCGGAAGGCCCAACTCGACGTCGAATTGGCCGACGGGGAGCTGAAGACCGGGGTGGACATCGCCCTTTCGAAGCTGGTCCCGGCGACCGTGATCTTCCGGGTCACTGACGCCTCCGGCGCTCCGGTGGAGGGGGTCGAGTTCGTGGAGCGGGGCGAGGACGGGATCAGCTTCAATATGCTCGTGAAGGTGACAGCCCCCGGCACCTACGTGTACACCCAGTTCGAGCCCGGGATGCACACGATCTGGGTCCGTCGCACCGGTCTGTCCGTGGTCTCCCGGGAGATCACGGTCGCCGCGAACACGACGACCACGGTGGAGATCGTCCTGACCGCCGCCGAGCCGAAATGACGCACCTGGAAAATCCGGGAAGACTGACCCAGGGTCAGTCTTCCCGGGCGGGAGAATTGACCCTGGGTCAACTTGCCCGCCCTTCAGCGGGGGCGGCGGCCGCGGGACTCGCGGAGTTCCTGGAGCTTCGCGGCCTGCTCGGGGGTCAGGATCCCGTCGAGCGCCTTGCGGAGGTCCTCCATCAGGGCCCGATAGCCTTCCCGCATGAGCGTGGGGTCGCCGGTGCCGGCTTCCCGAAGCTTCTGGAGTTCGGCCTCGCGCTCCCGGAGCGCCTCGATCGCGGCGTCCAGCGCGGTCGTCTGCTCGGCCGTCAGATCGAGGTTCTCCACGAGGAACTGCTTCTGCATGTCGAGGCCGCCGAAGCGCCGCGCGCCCGCGCCGCCGGGGCCGCCGGGGCCGCCCGGAGCCCCGCCTTCGCCGCCGCGCCCGCCCGGGGCTCCGCCGGGGCGTTCCGACAAGCGCGCGATCGCGCGGTCGAGATCCTCGGCCAGCGTTCCCTCGGCATTCGCGCGGGCCGCGCGGAGCGCCGGCAGCGCCGCCGGCCCGAGCGCCGCGATCCCGGCGACGGCCGACCGGCGGACCATCTCGTCGTCCGACGACAGCGAGCCGATGAGGACCGCGAGCCAGGTCCGCGCGCCCGGGGACAGCTCCGCCGCGGGACCCTCCGGACGCACCCGGGGAGCGCGGTCCGGGCGACCCTCGGGCCTCGCACGCGGACGGTCCGGCGCCGGAGCGGGGGGCGGCGCAGCCGGGGACGGCCCCGGCGCGGGCGCCTCGGGGGCCGCCGCGGCGGCCCACTTCACCGTGCAGCCCGTGGCGGGCGTCAGCGGCATCGCGATCGCCTCGCCCGCGAGAAGCTGCGCCACGGCGGGATTGAGGCCGGCGAGCCCGCCGCGGAACCGCACCACTCCGCCCCGGTCGACGAGGTGGAAGGTCGGCGTGACTTCCACGCCCCACTCCCTCGTCACCCGCCCGCCCTCGTCCCGGACGCAGAGCCAGGGCAGCGACTGCTCCTTCGCGTGGGCCGCCATGCCCTCGACGGTTTCGGTGGCGTTGGGGTACAGGGCCACGAGCTTAACGCCCTTCCCGGCGAGGTCGCCGGCGAGCAGGAGCAACTCCCCCTCGGCGCGCAGGCTGAACGGGCAGGTGTAGCTCGCGAACACGACGACCACGGCGGACGTGCCCTGGGCGTCGAGGAGCCCCTTCAGGGAGACGGACTCCGAGCCGTGCGACAGCGCGAAACCGGGACCGGGCTGGCCGACCTCGACGCCGCCGGCGAACGCGATGGAGCCGAGGAGGAGAACGATGAGGGCGACGGACTTCGGTGACATGACGACTCCTCTCTGAACGAAGGGCCGAGGCTTGGAACCCGGGAATCGCCTCCGGGTTCCGCTCCCCGTCAACGCCCGCGTCCGCCCCGGAACCCGGAAGCCTCGCGGTTCACGTTGTTGATGATGTCCTTCGCCTTCTTGGGCCCCACGACCGGCTTCAACTGCTTCTCGAGGTCGGACTTCATCCCGTTGACCGCGCCGACGTCCCCGTTCTGCCACGCCACGAAGGCGTCGTCGATGTACTGCGAGAGCAGGTCCAGCACCTTCTCGCGCTGGGCGTCGGTCATGTCCACGCCCTCGGTGATCCGGTCGATCCGGCGCTGCTTCTCCCGCGCGAGCCAGTCGCCGCCTCCACCGCCCGGCGCGCCGGCATCCGGCCCGCCCGGATCGCCGCCGGCTCCGCCCGGCAGGGGCGGCAGCGGGCGCTGCTCATCGGCCAGCTTCTTCCGCATCTCATCTTCGAGCCGCAACCGGTCGGCCTCCGAGAGGTCCCCGAGCTTCACGGGCTTCTCGGCCATCCTCGCGTAGGTCTTGACGATGTCCTCGAGGTCGGAGACGAGCCCCTTGTCGAAGGTGGGCTTCGACTTCTCCCGGGCCACGAGGGCCGTGAGTTCCTTCAGGATCCGCTGGAAGGGGCTCACGGAGTCGGGCTTCTTCGGCTCTTCGGGCTTGCCCGCATCCGCCGGCTTCTCCCCGCCGGCCTTCCCCTCCTTCGGGGCTACCGGCGCCCCGTCCGGCGGGCCGTCCGGCGGCTTCGGATCCCCATCGGCGAGCGCATACGGCAGGGCGACGAGCGCCAGAACCGCCAGGAACGCGACGATACGCATGATCTTCCTCCTCTCGCGATGCCTCACTTGAGCCGATCGCGATTCTGACCGAACCACCTGAACCAGTCGCGGATCGCGTCCTTCCGGGCCTGGGCCGACGCCCGGGGATCGTACCCGAGCGTCTTCCCCGTGACCCGCTTGAGCGTCTCGATGGCGAGGGTCCGGGTCAGCAGGTCCTCGCTGTACAGGCCGTTGATAAGCAGCCGGAACTCCGCGACCTTCACGTTCTCCTTCGTGAGCGTCGCCGCCGCCGCGCGCCTCTCCTTCTCCCCGATCGACGGGTCGGAGAACTTCGTGATCGCCTGGCCCGCGTCGGTGGCACCCGCGCCGGGGAGTGGCGGGCGCGGCGGACGGGGGCGTTCCACCGCCGGCGGTTCCACCGGCTCCTGGTCGCCCTTCGGCGGCTCGATCTCCTTCACCGCCTCGTCGTCGGCCTCGTTCGGGTCCCAGGCGATTCCGACCTTGTCGAGCCAGGTCTTCGCGAGCTTGCCGGAGATCGAGAGCGCGGTGACGGTCATCTCCGATTGCAGGACGAACAGGGCGGGCTGCACCTCCGGGAACTTCCCGTACTTGTCGGTCCCGTCGAGAGAGGACCCGGCGAAAGCGAACCGGTTGCGCGAGCCGCGCTTCTGGACCTCGATCTCGATCGGCGCCCCGGCGACGAGTTTCGGGGTCCAGGCGCGGGCCAGGTAGCGGAACTGCACGTTCCCCGCCTCGCCGGAGTCCTCGGCACCCACCACGTTGATCATGTGGGCGTTCGGGGGCTCCCCCTTGTCGTGTCCCGAGTAGACCGTGTCGGACAGGGCGAACTGCAGGAACTGCGCGCCGACACCGGGCTGGAGCAGCAGGACCCCGATGTCCTGCGGCGTCGGCGAGGAGAGCGTGAGCTTCACGTCGACGTCCGCTTCGAAGACGCCCTTGTGGCAGAGCGCGCCGACGCCGCGGCCGAGGAGCGCGCCGTCCGTCATCGTGAAACCGCCGCGAGGCGGCGCCAGGAAGGGATTCACGGGGATGAAGTCGTCGAGGGGTCCGGGCTTCGTGAGGTCATAGCGGAGGGCGATGCGCCGGCCCTTCCACTTCTCCACGGTCGCCCCCTTGAAACAGTCGGCGACGGCGACCGGCTTCACCTCTTCGCCGCGGGCCGGCGAGAGGAAGAGGAGCGACAGGAACAGCAACGTCGCCGGCTTCGGCAGGGCGACCTCCGGAAAATGCGTCCAGGGGAGAAATGCCGCCCTATTATACGGCCCGGCTGCCGTTCCGACACTACCTCGACCGAGGACGAAGGGAGCGAACCACGAGCCTTCCCGGCGATCCGATCCCTGGCCGCACTCCCTCACCGGAGCCCTGCCCCCGCTGCGCCTGCCTCCCCGGCTCCCCGGATCCGCTGCGCTTCGAGGGCTCGCCCTGTCCGGGCTGCGGCCGCCCCCTTCCCCTCCCCGCGGGCCTGCCGGCGGGCACGGTGCTGACGCAGCTCTTCGCGCTCCGCATCCTCTCGCAGAGCCTGAAGGAGGTCTGGAACACGGCGCGGGAGACGCTGGAGGACGAACGCCTTCGCACGAAGCTCCTCGCCCCCATCGACCCGGAGACCCCGGACGCGGTCATCTCCATGAACCGGGTGGAGGTCCCCGACCCCGTCACGCCGGCCGTGTGGGCGGTCCTCCGGGAGGAACAGGCGGAGAGCAAGCCGGCGATGCGGCGCCTGCTCTACGCGCTCCGGATGCGGCGGGCCTTCCTGCCGGTCATCCTCCGCGAGACGTGGGGCGCGGGCTTCCAGCGCGACGAGGCGCGGGTGGCGGCCCGGCTCGGCTTCCCCCTCCAGATGGTGCGGCTGGCGGTTTCCGGGAAGAAACTCGTCCGCCAGTAGGAGCGGGACCGGGCGAAGCGGCTACTTGTGCTCTTCGAGGTGCTTCAGGTCCTCGGGGCTGAAGTAGGAAGCCGCGAACTCGTCCACCAGCTTCCGGCACTCGAACACCCACCGGAGCTCGGTCGTCTGCTTCGTCTTCATCGCCGCTACCGTGAGGCGGTGGAGTGTGGAGAGCTGGGCGTGATAGGCCGCGAGCGCCGCGCCGTCCGCGTCGGCCGGGGGCACCTTCACACGCTGGGCGAGGAAGTAGGCCGCCACGCAGTCCATGATCTTCTCCGCGTGGTCCTCCTTCGTGGTGACCCAGCGGACGAGCTGATTCCAGTTCGGCTTCTCCGCGGCGCCGATCTCCTCGATCATCTTCATCGCCTTCTCGATCGTGGCGAGGTCCTCCCGCATCATGTGGATGCGCAGGGTATCGGTGAAGATCCCGCAGGGGACCTGGCAGTGCGCGAAGACGGGCCGGGCGAAGGCGGCGAGGGCCGCGAGGCCGGCGAGCATGGCGAGCTTTCTCATGGGTCGATCTCCTTTGCCGCGCGAACGCGTGCGTCTACCGCTTCTTCTTCAGAGCGAGCGGCTTGTCGCAGCAGACGAGGCAGGGGGTCTTGTGTTCGCAGTCCGATTCCGGCTTGCCGGCGTCGTGGCAGCCCGCGACGACCTTCAGCTCGAGCCCGCAGTCCGGACAGACCCACACTTCGCCGACCTTCATGTCGTGACAACCGGCCATGTTCGCCTCCTTGTGGAAAGTACCGGTCAGAGCTTAACCGCCCGCGTCCCCTCCGCCGAGTGTTCCGGCGAACCTCCCCCCCCTCCCGTGCCGCGATGCCAGTGCGTTTTCGCCGCGCTCGCAGAGTCCAGCAAGGCAGAGATCCAGAGAACTACGGGAGGCCCCTCGCGCCACGGAAACCCACAAGCGTGTAGCGATTCCGTGGATCGTTCGTGGAGCGGAACCCGCAACGCAGGCGCGCGGATACGAGGAACCACGAGCCGCCGCGGAGCACGCGCAGCGAACAGCGCTCGTCGAAAAACGAGTCCGTCCAGTCCCACACGTTCCCCGCCGCGTCCCCCATGCCGCAGAGGCTCGCCGCCGTGGGGAACGTCCCCACCGGCTCCGGCTGGGGGTCCTCGTCCCGCGTGTCCCGGCACTTCCCGAGGCTCGCGTCCATCAGGACCCCCCACGGGAACCGCCCCCCCCCCCGCGCCACCTGCTCCCGCTCCTCCTCCGTCGGCAGCCGCCACTCCCGGCCCGTCTGGCCTGATCCTTCCCGCTTCACCGGGAGTCTGCCACGATGCGTGGATGAGCAGATACCCCGGACGAAAACTCCCTGGCGCATCGCTCATTGCCGGCCGCCTGCGCCTCGCCGTCTACCTCGTGGCGGCGGCCATTCCGGCCCTCGCGCCGGCACGCGCCGCCGGGGCCCCCGCCCCTCCGAGCACGCCGCTCACGCGCCTCCTCGGCCAACTCACCCGGGAGCGGCCCGCTCCGCCGCCCGGGCAGGCCGCTCCCGGGCCTGTCGTGATGGCGGATCTCCTTCGGCCGGAATTCCGCTTCAAGCCTGCGCCGGGCTGGCTGCTCCTCCCCGAGCTCGCCCGTGAGCTCGGCAGCAACGAGGAGGAGCGTGACGCCGTGCTGCAACTGCTCGACGCCGGCGCGCGCGAGGCGCGGAAACTCCTCGGCGCCGAAGGTGCCGGCAATGACGTGGCGGCCGCCACCGCGCTGTTCCTGTCGCAGCTCTGGCAGGTCGCACGCGGCGCCGAGCTCCCGGGAGCCGCTGTCGATGCCCTCCACGCGCAGATCGTCGGCGTGCTCGCGGGCCCGGAGGTGGCCGGGATGAGCGACGCCGACAAGCAGCGCCACTGGGAGTTCTGCCTCGGCTACCCGGTTTTCATTGCCGCGATGGCCAGGGTCGTCGAGGGCGAGGAGCATCTCGCCGTCCTGCGCAAGGCGGCCGGGATGGGCTTCGAGTCGCTGCTCGGCGTGAGCCCCGAGTTCGTGGACATCGGTCCGGAGGGTCTGACTCCCCGCGCCGGCCACGAAGAGGCGGTGGCCAGGGCGCGAAACAGGGCCGAAGCCCCGGCGCCGCCCAGCCTCGCCGGCCGTGACAGACTGGCAGCGACCGGACCGGCGATCTCCGGCATCGCCTACGACGCCCCGGCCGGCTGGTCGCGTGAGACCAAGGCGGGGAGCCTGCTCTTCCGCGCCACCCTGGGCGACGTCGGCGACGACGGGCAGCCCGCGCCGGATAACATTGCCAGCCACCAGGCCACCATCGGAATCCTGCCCGTGCTCACGGCGACGGAAGGCCCGACCGCCCTGTTCGACCAGACCTGGCGGGACCAGTTCGCGCCGTTCGTCGCTGGCGACACGTTCGTGCACTACCGGGCGCGGCTGCGAAGCAACCTGGTCGTCCTCTACATGGGGCGTTTCTTCGAGCGGCCCGACACACCCCGGTCCGAGGGCAACCCGCAGACCTACGGCGCGCTCTACCTCGTCGACCTCGGTGACAACCGCTTCCAGCCCCTCGTCGCCCTCGTCGAACCCCGGAGTGGGAGCATCAGCATGGACTCCTTCAAGGAAGGTGCGGCGCTGCGGGCGCTCTCCTTCCCGCTGGCCGCCCTGCTCCACTCGGTGCGCCCCGCCCGAGGCGCGCCGCCGTATCCCCAGGGTGGCTTCTTCGCCTCCGCTGATCTCTGCGGCCGCTGGAACACGTCGGGCAGCGCACTTGGCGGCACCTACGTCAACACCCGGACCGGCGGCTTCGCCGGCGTCGCAGTGACGAGCTCAGGCGGTCACTTCCACCTCAACGCCGACGGCACCTACGACTATTCCTTCGCCTACGCCTCCAGCCACCCCCAGTTCGGCCGATCCGGCGGGTCGTCCAGCCATGCCGGCCGCTACCGCCTGAACGGCGACATCGTACTGCTCAGCCCGACGAAGCCCATCGGGTACGACTTCACCTGCTGTGCGGTGGGCGTGGGCGTGCGACGGACTCCCGACGGGCCGCGCCGAATCCTCGTGACCGTCTCGGCACACAGCGACGGCACCTTCCACGCGCCGCCGCTCATCCCGAACTGGGACGCCTACTCCGGGGTCATGCACTGGTACGTCGAGGAGTGAGTGGCACACCCGGGACCAGGCCCCAAGTCACCATTCTGACGCGATCGGTGCCAGACCTCCGCCTCCGAACCATTGGCGAGGCACAGGGGCCGGAGACGCGGACCGGGCACTTGCCGCCGAGGAGGCCGGCACTCCCGCGGGCCTGCGCCGCGCAGCCCGCTCACTCCGGACGGGGCGCGATGATCCGCAGCAGGTCGGCCCGCATCCGGCGGGCGAAGTAGACGACCTGCTCCCAGGAGACGCCGTCCCGCAGGCCCGCCGGCGGGTCCCGCTCCGCCGCCGCCGCGAGCTGGGCCGCGAGGAGGAGCGGGTCGAGCCCGGCGTCCTTCCTCCGACCCAGTGCCACCGCCTGGCGCGTGTCGAGACCCAGCCGCGGCAGCAGGAAGAAGAGGTCGACGAGATCCTTGGGATCTTCTCTCTGCACCAGACAACCCATCTTGTTCGCGGCGATGTCGGGGAGCGAGTCGAGCCAGACGTCGCCAAGGCGGACCTTCCGGTGGATCACGACGGGGATGTCCTCCACGAGGTCCACCTTGACCACCGTCCCGAGGGGCGAGCGGAGCAGGAACTGGCAGAAGTGGACGTCGGTGCGGACGGTCTCGATCTCCCCGACCGCACGCAGGGCCGAGGGACGCCGGAGCGACTCCCGCGCATCCCGGTAGAGCGCCGGATCGGCCGTGAACAGGTCCACGTCCACGGATACGCGATGGCCGAACCAGTACTCGGCGAGGCACGTTCCACCGGTGAGCCACAGCCCCTCCCAGTCCCGGAGGGCGAAGAAGGCCTCGATCGTCGCCACCACCTCAGGCGATACGATCCCGTGCTTCCGTGGTCCAGAATTCAAGGGCCGCCTCCCATGCCGCCCGCATGCGCGGACCAGGTCTCACCGCGTCGAGGATCCGGCGCAGCGCCGGCAGCGGCACCGCCCGGGTGATGAGGTCCGAAGGGAGTCGTTCCAGCACGCGGCGCCAGGCCCACCGTCCGTCCGGCCGGTCCGGGGTCGCGAGGAAACCGACGAAGTCCGCATTGGTCATCTCCGGGCGATCCCACAGGAGTCCTCGTCCCGCGAAGTCCACCGCCACCAGATCCCCCGTATCCGCATGCCCGGTAGCCGCGCCGCCCGCCAGTCGCACCCAGACCTCGTGGTCGAGAATGACGAAGCGCCCGCGCCCCCGCTTCACATCGCGGACGATGAGAGGGCTCTCCGCGAGGCGCAGCTCACGGAGCCGTCGAAGGCTCAGCTTCTGCAGTTCGGTCATGGAGATGACCCGGTCCGCCGGGATGACGGGGGAGTGGACACCGTCGTTTCGCATCTCCTGCATTATAGGTGGATTTCTACCTATTGCAAGTAGTCATGGTCCTTCGGATCGTGCCGACTTCCGGTCCGGAAGCGTGCGCGGGCGCAGCCCTCGTGGTCTGATGTGCGGATGCATCGCGGGCGAGGGGTGGCGATCTTCTGGTGCCTGGCCGCCGCGGCCCTCTTCGGCGCGTCGACGCCGGCGTCGAAAGCGCTCCTCCCGGGTCTCGGGCCGCTCTCCCTGGCCGGGCTCCTCTACCTCGGGGCCGCCGTCGCGGTGCTTCCGTTCTCGTTCCGTGGCGGGTCACGGGCGCTCCGGAGGCGACCGCGGAACATCCTCATGCTCCTCGGCGCGGTCATCTTCGGAGGCGGGCTCGGGCCGGTCCTGCTGCTCCTCGGCCTCTCCCGCGCTCCCGCCGCGTCGGTCGCCCTCTGGCTCAACCTGGAGACCGTGGCCACGGCGGTCCTCGCCTTCGCGTTCTTCCGGGAACACCTGGACCGGAAGACCTGGGCCGCCGCCTTCCTGGTGGTGGCGGCGGGCGTGCTCCTCGCCGCGCCCTCGGGGTTCGGCTCGGCCTCCGGGGCCGTCCTCGTCGCCCTCGCCTGCCTCTGCTGGGGACTCGACAACAACCTGACGGCGCTCGTGGACGGCTTCACGCCCGCCCAGACCACCTTCGTGAAGGGGATCGTCGCGGGCGGGGCGAACCTGTCGCTCGCGTTCCTGATCGAGGGCGTGGACGCCGCCCCCGCGCGATGGGCGTCCGCGCTCGGCGTCGGCGCGCTCAGCTACGGGGTCTCCATCGCGCTTTACATCCGGGGGGCGCAGCACCTGGGCGCCACCCGTTCGCAGATCCTGTTCTCGACCTCCCCCTTCCTGGGGAGCATCCTCGCGTGGACATGCCTCGGCGAGGCCGTCCTTCCCGCGCAGCTCGCGGCCGCCGGCGTGATGCTTGCGGCGCTCTGGCTCCTGCTCTCGGCCCGCCATGAGCACGATCACGCGCACGATGCGCTGCTCCACACGCACGACCACCGGCACGACGACGGCCACCATCACCATGTCCATCCCGGCCTGCCGGCCGGGATCCGCCACACCCACGAGCACCCCCACGAACCCCTGGCGCACGCCCACCCCCACGAACCTGACCTCCACCATCGCCACGACCATGACTGACCCGGCGTCGCCGTCCGGGTATCCGACCCGGGCGGACGCGCGCCCGCCGGGACCCCCGCGGGGTGCGGGGCTTCACCGCGCCGGGATCCAGCCGTCGAGGATCCGGCTGAAAGCGAGGGTGTCGCGGTTCTTCCGCCACCACCTCTCGATCAGGTCCTTCACCTCGGCGCGACGGCCGACCTCCCGGGTGCAGAGCAACGGGAAGATCTCCCCGAGGACCTCCAGGGCCGCGAAGCCGAGACAGCACGTCGCGTCCACGCGGTCCACCCAGAACTCGACCCACTCGGGATCTCCGCCGAACGTGAAGGCGCGGCCGTTCAGAAGCGGGTAGAAGAGCCACGTCCGGCCGTCCCGGAGGAGCCCGGCCCAATCGCTTTGCGCCGGCATGTCCCCGGCGAGCGAGAGGCCCGCCGTCGCCTCCAGGAAGGCCCGGCGGTCCGATCGGAGCATCCCGAGCCGCTCGACCGCACGGGGGTCCGCGACCGTCCCCAGCTCGACGAGATCCACGGGCCCGCGCGGGTCGAAGAGGAGCAGGACCGCGCCGATCGCGTC
This sequence comes from Planctomycetota bacterium, assembly GCA_025459285.1. Classification (GTDB taxonomy): domain Bacteria; phylum Planctomycetota; class JAJSAM01; order JAJSAM01; family JAJSAM01; genus Prado167. The sequence goes on from JALOQY010000018.1 coordinate 21,263, forward strand.
ACCGTCGAGCAGGAGCTTCCGCGCCGTGTCGAACGTCCCGGCTCCGACGTCGGGAGAGACCGTACCGAAGACCCGGGCCAGCCTCTCCGGCAGTCCGTGTAAGACCGCCAGCGCCGTCATCGCCGGGCCCGCGACCCCGGGGTCCCCCGCGCGGACGCGGCCCGCGAGGAACTCCGCCACGCGCGGGTCCTTCACGCGCCCGAGCCAGCTCATCAGCTCGGGGTACCAGTCCTCGCCCTCGACCGACCAGAGGTCGATGAGCTCCGGTGTGAACCGGGTGTCCCCAAGGAAACCGAGGGTCCGCAGAGCACGACCTCGGAGTCCCCCCTCACGGTGCTCGACCCAGTGGTGGAGCAACGCGACGAGGCGGTCCGGCACGCGGACCTCCAGCAGGGCGAGGAGTTCCGACAGCATGGTCGGGTCGAAGAGATCTTCCTCCGCGACCTCGTACTCCCGCAGGCGGGCGAGGATCTTCTCGAGCGCCGGCCCGCGAAGCGGCGCCGCGGAGACCCCGGTCAGGAACCACGCGAGGGTCTCCACGGTCATACGTTCCACGGGGAGCGCCGCCGCGAGCGCCTCGCGCATCTCGTCGCCGACCTCGACCCCGAAGGCCGCGAGGCGCTCGGTGTCGGCCTCGGCTCCGGGATCGAGCAGCGGATCGTCCCACGGGTCCTCCGCCGGCGGTTCCGCGACCCGCTCGATCCATCTCCGGACGGCCTCGTCCGGGATCGCCTCGAAGGCCAGCGCCTCGGCGATCTCGTCCCCGCGCCACTCCGCGAGGAGTTCCCGGAACCGTTCGGGCTTCCCGTCCTTCGCGAGTTCCGCCGCCGCGAAGAGCGCCGTCTCGTCCGCTCCGGCGGCGGTCCGGGCGAGGAAACCTGCCGCGCCGGGGTCGGCGATCCGCCCCGCGGCCCGCAAGGCCCACGCGCGGTCCTCGAGGTCCCGCGCCTCCCGGGTGATCGTGGCGAGGAAGGGGAGGTCGCACACTGCCGGCGTAAGGTCCCGCGCCCAGCGGCGCAGCCACGGGAGCGGAGGGATCCAGGTCGCGCGGTCGCCGGCTTCCGGCTCCGGAGCGCCGGCCATCGGGACGCGGTGGCGGACGAGCGCCACGAACGAGGACGGCAGCCCCCCGCCCGGACCGTCGAGGGATACGTCGGTGAGTGAAGGGGGCTCAGTCCCCGCCTCCTCGCACGTGAACCGCCGGAGCGCGTAGCAGAAGCCCCGGGCGGCCTCGGCGCGGTACCGCTCCGTGCCCTCGGCCACCCACGCGAGCAGGCTGGTGAATTCCCG